>JARICB010000155.1 GCA_029264225.1 Nocardioides sp.
CAGCCCTGCCCGTGGTTCGCACACTGCCCTGGACCCGCGAGAGTCGAAATACCCGCTCCGCTCCGCGGTTGACGTCGTAGCCCACGACATACCACCGACCCGCCGACCGCACGACCCCCCAGGGTCGGAGCTGGCGTCGAGCGGGTTCCTCGCCGGGTCGCCGGTAGTCGAAGGAGACCACCCGGCGCCGCTGGGTCGCCTCCCAGAAGGCGTCGAAGGTCGGTTCCTCGGCCCGCAGACTGGGCGGTACCAGGTCGAGCCTGCTGGTATCGACCTCCATGCCCTGGGCAGCGAGCTTGCGCATGGCCTGGGTAGTGGCGCGCGCCAAGGTGTGCTGTTCCCAGGCCCGGGCCGCGATGCCGAGCACGGCGGCCTCGTCGGCCTCGAAGGTGATCTCCGGCAGCGAGGACGTGTCGGGTGAGATGCGGTAGCCCTGCTCGTCCTCGAAGTAGTTGTCGAGCGAACCCACCTCGATCACGACACCGAGCTCGCGCAGGTCCTCCTTGTCGCGCTCGAAGGCCTTCTCGAAGGCTTCATCGCGTGCCGCGCTGTCGCCGTACTCCCCGTAGAGGGCCCGCCGGATGTCCTGCTTGGCAGCAAAACGGGTCTGGGCCAGCAGCATGATGTAGAGATTGAGCAGCCGTTCAGACTTCTCTGCCATGTTGCTCCCGCCTCGTCCGGCTAGCCCTGGTCAGGCCGTGCCGAGGATGTCCACGACGAAGAACAGGGTGTCGGTGCCCTTGATGCCGGCGTCCTTCTGGCCTTCCTTACCGTAGCCATCGGCCGGGGGGATGGAGAGGATGACGCGCGAGCCGACGGTTTTGCCGACGAGCTCCTTGTCCCAGCCCTTGACGACGCGGCCGACCCCGATCGGGAAGGCGGCGGGCGACTTGCTGTAGCTCTCGTCGAAGGGCGCCTTGGCGCCGTAGACCTGACCGAGGTAGTTGACGGCGATCGTCTGTCCCTTCTTGACGACATCACCCTCCCCCTTGATCAGCGTGGTGTCGAGCAGGTTCTTACTCGGCTTGTTGGCCGAGGCGAAGTCGAAGCCGGTGATCAGGCCGTCCTTCTCGATCAGACTGGGAGCCCACTTGGCCGGCTCGCGCTCTTCGCCCTGGGGCTCGGAAGCGACCTTGGAGAGCAGGTCGACCACGAACACGACGCTGTCCTTGTTGCCGATACCCAACTGGGGGTTTCCGGCCTCGCCGAAAGCGTCTTCCGCCGTTGCGACTACGAGCACGCGGGAACCGACGGTGTGGCCGTCGATGGCCTCGTTGAAGGGCTCGAGGAGCTCGCCGCTGAGCAGTTGCGGGGCCTTGGAGTCGTGGGTGCTGAACACCTTGTCCTCGCTGAAACCGTTACCGATCCAGATATGGGCGAAGACGGGGTCCCCGGTGGCGAGCTTCTCGCCCTTGCCCTCGACCAGGACCTCGGACTCCATGTCAGTGACCTCGACCTTGTCCTCGAACTTCACCGTCGGCGCTTTGCCGAGCTCGCCCGAGACGTTCACGGTGTCGCGCCCATCCGCCGAGTCGTCGTCGCCTCCGCACGCGGTCAGGCCGATCGTTGCGAGGAGGAGTACGCCCGAAGCTGCAGCGAGACGGGTGCGGGCACGAGTGGGGCGAGACACGATGAGGTCACCTAACAGGTAGAAGAGCAGGAGTGCGCGGTCACCATATCGGGCAGACCTGAGGTGCGGCTTAACGACTCACATACCGTCGATGAGTCGCTGCACCCGCTCGTCGTGAGCCTTGAACGGGTCCTTGCACAGCACGGTGCGCTGCGCCTGGTCGTTGAGCTTGAGGTGCACCCAGTCCACCGTGAAGTCGCGGCGCTTCTCCTGGGCCTGGCGGATGAAGTCACCGCGGAGACGGGCCCGGGTGTGCTGCGGCGGCACGCTCTTGGCCTCGAAGATCTTCAGGTCGTTGGTCACCCGAGCAACGGCGCCGCGCTTCTCCAGCAGGTAGTAGAGACCGCGTTGACGGTTGATGTCGTGGTAGGCGAGATCGAGTTGCGCGATCCGCGGGTGGCTCATTTGCAGGTCGTTCTTGGCGCGGTATCGATCGATCAACTTCCACTTGATGACCCAGTCGATCTCCCGATCGACGAGGCCGAGGTCGTCGGACTCGATGGCTTTGAGGCCGCGCTCCCACAGATCCAACGCCTGTTCGATGAGCGGCGTGGAGATCTGCCGGCGGTCGACGAAGTCGCGGGCCTTGCCCAGATACTCGGCCTGGATGTCCAGCGCACTGGCCTCGCGACCATTGGCGAGGCGGACCTTACGACGTCCGGTGACGTCGTGGGAGATCTCCCGGATGGCCCGGATCGGGTTCTCCATCGTGAGGTCGCGCATCACCACGCCCTCCTCGATCATGCGTAGCACCAGGTCGCACGAGGCGACCTTGAGCATCGTGGTCGTCTCGCTCATGTTGGAGTCGCCGACGATCACGTGCAGCCGGCGGTACTTCTCCGCGTCGGCGTGCGGCTCGTCACGCGTGTTGATGATCGGCCGACTCCGAGTGGTGGCACTGGAGACGCCCTCCCAGATGTGCTCGGCGCGTTGTGAGACGGCGTACGACGCCCCACGCGGTGTCTGCGTGACCTTGCCGGCGCCGACGATGATCTGACGGGTCACCAGGAACGGGATCAGGACGTCGGCCAACTGGCTGAACTCGCCCTCGCGGCCCACCAGGTAGTTCTCGTGGCAGCCGTAGGAGTTTCCGGCGGAGTCCGTGTTGTTCTTGAACAGGTAGATGTCGCCAGCGATGCCCTCATCCCTGAGGCGCTGCTCGGCATCGAGCATCAGCCCCTCCAAGATGCGTTCCCCGGCCTTGTCGTGCGTCACGAGCTCGACGATGTCGTCGCACTCCGGTGTCGCATACTCCGGGTGGCTGCCGACGTCGAGGTAGAGCCGGGCCCCGTTACGCAGGAAGACGTTGCTCGAACGCCCCCAGCTGACCACCTTGCGGAAGAGGTAGCGCGCGACCTCGTCCGGACTGAGCCGACGCTGACCGTCAGAGGTGCACGTGACGCCGTACTCGTTCTCGATACCGAAGATGCGTCGGTCCATGTCATCACCCTAGTTCGAGGACCGGCACATCACCCGCGACCGGCCGGGGGGCCGGGTGCCATCTAGCCTCGCGTCATGGATTTCCGTGACTACGACACCCGACTGGCGGCGTACGCCGTCGTGATCGATGATCAGGACCGCGTGCTGCTCGCACTCTGGAACGAAGGCCCTACCCCACAGTGGACGATGCCCGGCGGTGGCGTCGAGTTCGAAGAGACGGCTGCCGAGGGAGCGGTACGCGAGCTGGTCGAGGAGACCGGCTACGACGTGGAGCTGACGGGACTGCTCGGGGTGGACAGCCACCTCTCGACCGGCCGGCTCGACGGCTCGGGTCGCCCGCTGAAGTCCGTCCGGGTCGTCTACTCGGCGCGTGTGATCGGTGGGACCCTGCGTCCCGAGGTCGATGGGACGACCGATGAGGCTCGGTGGATCCCGCTGACCGACGTGGATTCGCTTCCCCGGGTAGGTCTGGTCGACATCGCACTGGGGATGTGGCGCCAGCAGTGACCCAACTCGGCTGTTGCTTCCCCATGCTGAGTAGGGAAACCGTCACTGTGCACACCGTCGACGCCGTGCAGAGTGACGACTTCCCCACTTAACATGGTGAAGCAACCGCAAGTGGATGCGGTTCGGCACTCACACAGGAGCCGGACTCAGGCGGGGGCGGACCCCTCGGGTGGCGCGAGGGGCGGCTCTGTGGTGACCGGATTCTCCAGGGTCGGTACGCCGCCACTCAACTGATCGGCCGGCGACGTCTCCGGCTCCTCGGGACCACGGTCTCCGAGCAGTTGACCAAGACGCGACTCCCCCATCCGCACGAATTTGCGGGGCTGGTCGCGGGTCCGGTCAAGCACCGCGACCTCCAGTTCATCGACCGGGACCACCCGGTCGCCGGCAGCGGTGTTGCCCAGCGCCGCCACGGCCAGGTGCAGCGCGGCGTCGAGGTCGAGACCGGCGGTGTAGTGCTCCTTGAGGTAGCCACCCGTCGACTCGGCGCTGCCGCCCATCACGGCGAAACCGTGCTCGTCGGCGACCTGTCCGTCGTAGGTGAGCCGGTAGAGCTGGTCATCTGCTGCCGACTCGCCGACCTCGGCGACCAGGATCTCGACCTCGTAGGGCTTTTCGGCCCCGCTGGAGAAGATGGTGCCCAGGGTCTGGGCATACGCGTTGGCCAGACCACGCCCGGTCACGTCGCGCCGGTCGTAGGCGTAACCGCGCATGTCGGCCAGTCGGACGCCGGCGATACGCAGGTTCTCGAACTCGTTGTAGCGCCCGACTGCGGCGAACGCGATCCGGTCGTAGATCTCCGAGACCTTGTGCAGGGCCTGGGACGAGTTCTCGGCGACGAACAGGATGCCGTCGGCGAACTGGATCGCGGCGACGGAGCGACCGCGCGCGATGCCCTTACGGGCGAAGTCGGCACGGTCCTTCATCATCTGCTCGGGGGAAACGTAGAACGGAGTGCTCATGGGCTGTCCTCTCAGGTCAGGGCCGCGGCCGGGCCGTCGGGACGTTGCATTCGGGCACCGATGACGCGGTCGGCAATCTCGGCCACTTCGCTGTCGGGGAACCGGCGGCCGCCCTCGGCGGTGATGACGTGGACCACTGGGAAGATCCGCCGGGTCAGGTCCGGCCCGCCCGTCGCGGAGTCGTCGTCGGCGGCGTCGTAGAGCGCCTGGAGGATCGCGGTGACGCACTGCTCGGCGGTGAGGTCTTCGCGGTAGAGCTTCTTCAGTGCGCCGCGGGCGAAGAGCGAACCGGAGCCGACGCTGTGGAAGGCCGTCTCCTCATAACGTCCACCGGTGACGTCATAGCTGAAGATGCGGCCCTGGTGGGCGGCGGTGTCGAAGCCGGCGAACAACGGCACCACCGACAAACCCTGCATGGCCAGTCCGAGGTTGGCGCGAATCAGGGCGGCCAGGCGGTTGGCCTTGCCGTCCATCGACAGCGTGGTGCCCTCGATCTTCTCGTAGTGCTCGAGCTCGGTCTGGAAGAGCCGCACCATCTCCACCGCGAGACCGGCAGTGCCGGCGATGCCAACGACCGAGAACTCGTCGGCCGGGAACACCTTCTCGATGTCGCGTTGGGCGATGATGTTGCCCATCGTGGCGCGGCGATCCCCGGCCATCACCACGCCGCCGGGGAACGTCGCCGCAACGATCGTGGTGGCGTGCGGGGCGAGATCTCCCGCCGGGCCGGGTGGTACGGCGCGACGCGAGGGCAGTAGATCAGGCGCCTGTTGGGACAGGAATTCGCTGAACGACGACGTTCCCGGCCTCAGGTAGGCAGCAGGCAGACGGGGGTCGCTCACCTACTGTCCGCCCTTCTGGATGAACGACTTCACGAAGTCTTCGGCGTTGGTCTCGAGCACGTCATCGATCTCGTCGAGGATGGCGTCGACATCCTCGTCGATCACCTCCTTGCGCTCGGCCACCTCCGCCGACGAATCGCTGGCCACGACCTCTTCGCTCGCGGCCTCGTCCTGCGTGGACTTGCGGGGTTGCTTGTGTTCCTGAGCCATACATCGACCCTATAGCCCGAGCCCCACAAATCCTGGAGCATCCGGGCCGCAGACCCGGCTGCCTGGCTCAGTGGGCAGTCAACCGGTTGAGCAGATCCAGGGCGGTATCGCACGCATCGAGCAGCTCGCCGACCTGCGCCTTGCTCCCGCGCAGCGGATCGATGGTCGGGACCCGCTGCAGGGGCTCCCGGCCGGGCAGGTCGAAGATGACCGAGTCCCACGAGGCCGCGGCCACGTGATCGGCGTACTTCTCCAGGCAGCGGCCACGAAAATAGGCGCGGGTGTCCTCCGGCGGGTCGTGCATGGCCAGTTCGACCGAGGTGTCGTCGAGCAGGCGCTCGATCCGACCGGCCGCCACCAACTTGGCGTAGAGCCCCTTCTCGGGGCGGATGTCGGCATATTGCAGGTCGATCAGGTGCAGCTTCGGGGCGCTCCAGTCGAGCCCGTCGCGCTCGCGATATTGATTGAGCAGATGCAGCTTCGCCACCCAGTCGAGTTCGTTGGCGCACAGCATCGGGTCCCGCTCGAGCCGGGTCAGTACCGACTCCCAGCGCTCCAACACATCGAGGGTCTGTGGGTCTGCGTCGTCGCCGAGCCGTTCGGCGACATATTTGCGCGAAAGCTCGAGATATTCCAGCTGGAGCTCGACGGCGGTGATGGTGCGGCCGTCGTGGCGAGTCAGCAGGTGCGTCAGCGTCGGGTCGTGGGACACCGCGCGGAGCGAGTTGACCGGCGCACTGATGGCGAAGTCGTTGGTGATGAAGCGATCCTCGATCATCGCCAGCACGAGCGAGGTGGTGCCGACCTTGAGGTAGGTCGAGACTTCCGACAGGTTGGCGTCGCCGATGATCACGTGCAGTCGTCGATACTTCTCCGGATCGGCGTGCGGCTCGTCACGCGTGTTGATGATGGGCCGCTTGAGCGTGGTCTCCAGCCCTACCTCGACCTCGAAGTAGTCGGCTCGCTGGCTGATCTGGAAGCCGTCGTCGCGCCCGTCCTGGCCAAGACCCACTCGACCCGCGCCGCAGACGACCTGGCGGCTCACGAAGAACGGGATCAGGTGCCGCACGATCTCTGCGAAGGGGGTCGAGCGTCGCATCAGGTAGTTCTCATGCGCGCCGTAGGAGGCGCCCTTGTTGTCGGTGTTGTTCTTGTAGAGCAGGATCGGGGCCTGGCCCGGGGTCTGCGCTGCGAGCCGCTGCGCGTCGAGCATGATCTGCTCCCCCGCCTTCTCCCACCTGACGACGTCGAGCGGCGAGGTGACCTCCGGGGTGGCGTACTCCGGGTGTGCGTGGTCGACGTACAACCGAGCACCGTTGGTCAAGATCACGTTGGCCAGACCGAGGTCCTCGTCGGTCAGCTGACTGGGATCGGCGACCTGGCGGGCCATGTCGAACCCCCGGGCATCACGCAGCGGAGTCTCCTCCTCGAAGTCCCAGCGCGCCCGGCGGGCCCTGAGCGTGGAGGACGCGTAGGCGTTGACGACCTGCGATGAGGCGACCATCGGGTTGGCACGAGGTATGCCCTGGACCGAGATCCCGTATTCGACCTCGGTGCCCATCACCCGTCGTACGCTCATGTCATGAGCCTACGGGTGTGGAGTGAGCAGGTGGTGCCGCGACTGACCGACCTCTCGTTGCGGGGTCACGAGATCGGAGAGCAGCGCGAGCGGGTCTGCGCGGAGCTGATCGGCCACACCTTGGAGATCGGGTTCGGCAGCGGGCTCAACATCCGCTGGTATCCACCCGAGGTGAGCGGGGTAAGTGCGGTGGAACCTTCCGACGTCGGCTGGGAGCTGTCCGCGCGCCGGCGTGCACGCAGCGCCGTGCAGATCGTGCGAGCGGGCCTCGACGGCCAACACCTCGCCCTGCCCGATGCTTCCCACGACAGTGCCCTGGTCACCTTCAGCCTGTGCACCATCCCCGACCCCGACCTGGCGCTTCGTGAGATCCGCCGGGTGCTGCGTCCCGGTGCACGCCTGCACGTGCTGGAGCACGGACTGGCGCCCGATGAGGACGTACGCCGCTGGCAGCGGCGGTGGGAGCCGGTGCAGCGTCGAGTCGCCGGTGGGTGCCACCTGACCCGCTCCCTGCCTGAACTGTTGGCCGCGAACGGCTGGTCGTCGGAGTGGTCGCAGGAGTGCTACCTGCCGGGACCAAGGCTCGGTCGGCCCTGGACGTATCTCTATTCGAGCCGAGCGCGCTGAGTCCCTACAGGTATTGACCGGTGTTGGCCACCGTGTCGATGGAGCGCCCCGGTTCGGTGCCCTGCTTGCCGGTGATCAACGTGCGGATGAAGACGATCCGTTCACCCTTCTTGCCCGAGATCCGCGCCCAGTCGTCAGGGTTGGTGGTGTTGGGCAGGTCCTCGTTCTCCTTGAACTCGTCTACGCACGCCTGAAGCATGTGCTGGATGCGGATGCCGTGCTGGTGCTGCTCGAGGAAGTCCTTGATCGCCATCTTCTTGGCCCGGTCCACGATGTTTTGGATCATCGCCCCGGAGTTGAAGTCCTTGAAGTAGAGGACCTCCTTGTCCCCGTTGGCATAGGTCACCTCGAGGAAGCGGTTCTCCTCGGACTCGGCATACATCCGCTCCACGGTGGCGCGGATCATGCCCGCCACACATGCCTGGCGATCGCCGCCGAACTCGGCCACGTCGTCGTCGTGCAGCGGAAGTTCTGAGGTGAGGTACTTGCTGTAGATGTCGCGCGCCGACTCGGCGTCCGGACGCTCGATCTTGATCTTCACATCGAGGCGTCCGGGTCGCAGGATCGCCGGGTCGATCATGTCTTCCCGGTTGGAGGCACCGATGACGAGCACGTTCTCCAGCGTCTCTACGCCGTCGATCTCGCTGAGGAGTTGCGGCACGATGGTGTTCTCCACGTCGGAGGACACCCCCGTGCCGCGGGTGCGGAACAGCGAGTCCATCTCGTCGAAGAACACGATCACCGGCGTACCCATCGACGCCTTCTCCCGAGCCCGCTGGAAGACCAGCCGAATATGCCGTTCGGTTTCGCCGACGTATTTGTTGAGCAGTTCGGGACCCTTGATGTTGAGGAAGTAGGACTTCCCCGAGGCGCCGGTCTTCTCCGCGACCTTCTTGGCCAGCGAGTTCGCCACCGCCTTGGCGATCAGGGTCTTGCCGCAGCCGGGTGGGCCGTACAGCAGGACCCCCTTGGGGGGCTTGAGCTGGTGCTCCTTGAAGAGATCCGGGTAGAGGTAGGGCAGCTCGACGGCGTCACGGATGGCCTCGATCTGGGTCACCAGACCGCCGATCTGCGCGTAGTCGATGTCGGGCACCTCCTCGAGGACGAGTTCCTCGACCTCCGACTTGGGCACCCGTTCGTAGGCGAAGCCTGCGCGGGCGTCGAGCAGCAACGAGTCGCCGGCGCGCGGAGGCACGTCCAGGAGTGGTGCCGCCAGCCTCACGACCCGCTCCTCATCGGCGTTGGCGATGACCAGCGCGCGCTGCCCGTCCTCGAGCAGTTCCTTGAACATGACCACTTCGCCGACCTGCTCGAAGTCGAGCGCGGCCACTACGTTGAGGGCCTCGTTGAGCATCACTTCCTGGCCCTTGACAAGTTCACCCAGCTCCACCGCAGGGCTGACGTTGACCCGCAG
>JARICB010000168.1 GCA_029264225.1 Nocardioides sp.
CCTCGAGCTTCTCAGGCATAGAGCGCCGAGTAGTGGTCGCGAAGTCACCGTCCGGGCCGTACTTCTCACCGCGGTCGTAGAGGATCTCCGAGCAGGGACCGCCGGGCCCGGGCACGCCCATGGACCAATAGTTCTCAGCGGGGCCGAGCTTGACGATCCGCTCGGCAGGAAGGCCGGTGACCTTCATCCACAGCGCCAGCGCCTCGTCGTCGCCCTGGAGGATCGAGGGCCACAGCCGACTCTCCTCGAGTCCCCAGCCGCCATCGGCCTGCGACTTGGTGACCAGGTCCCAGGCGAGCTCTATCGCGCCTTCCTTGAAGTAGTCGCCGAAGGAGAAGTTGCCGCACATCTCGAAGAAGGTGCCGTGCCGTGTGGTCTTGCCGACATCTTCGATGTCGGGTGTGCGAACACATTTCTGCACGCTGGTGGCGCGCTCGTAGGGCGGCGTCTCCTGGCCGAGGAAGTAGGGCTTGAACGGCACCATTCCGGCCGGTACGAACAGCAGGTTGGGGTCGTCGGCGATCAACGATGCCGAGGGCACGGCGACGTGTTGGCCGATCGAGGTGTTGTCCTCGAAGTGCTTGACGAAGCGGCGGCGGATGTCACTGGTGTCCATCGGTGTCCTCTGTCTGGTGCTCGGTGGTGGTCGTGCGCAGAGCACTCGTCAGCTCTCGGTTGGCGGGGATGACCAGCGGCGTCAGCCCCATCCGCGTACGCAACTCGGTTTCCTTCTCCGCCGCGCCGGCCGACATCTCCTCGCGGAACATCCTCGCGCCGACGCCGAACGCCCCCAGCCGATCGCGCATACCGTCGACAGTCAGGGCCTCGGCCACCCGACGCGCACGGGCCATGGCATACACGCCGGCCCCCGCGCCGGCGACGAACCACAGGGAGCGACTCATGCAGCACCTTCGTCGATGTCGTCGAGGTCGGCTCGACCCCGCGCCGCGTAGTCGCGCATCGCAGCCTTGAGGTCACTACGACGCTGCTTGCGGGCGCGTTTGACCTCACGCCTCATCTCGAACCGGATCCGGTTGCGGGTCTCCGGGTCCAGCGCCCGTCTCAGCCCCGCGGCGAAGCCGGCCGCCTTGATCACCGACTCGCGGGCCACGATGTCGGCGAAGAGTCGACCTTCGATCTGGGGCGGCGACTGGTCCCTGGCTGGTGTGGACGTCGCGCGGGCTACGTCGATGCCGGTAATGACGTAGTCAGCGGGGGGCGTCGTACGCCGCTCGGGAGACGCCTGGTGGGGCGCCTCGAGATCGGCGAGACGTTGCTCCAGTCGAGACATGCTGGCTCGCGATCGGTCCGTCTCGGCACGTAGGTGGCGGACCGAACGAGCCGTCAACAGGGCGACCAGAAGTGACCCGAGCGCAACTGCCCCCGCGGCCATCAGCCAGATCTGCTCCGTGTTCACCCGCGAAACCCTATAGCCCGCCCTTACCCTCACGTTCCGCGGATGATCCGGCGCACCCGCTCCCAGCGTTCCTTGAGCGTGGCCTCGGCGCCGAGCGCGGTCGGACGGTAGTAGGTCGCGTCGCGCACCACATCGGGGGCGTACTGCTGCTCGGCGATACCGAACGGCTCGTCGTGGCTGTATTTGTAGCTCTTCCCATGACCGATCTGCTTCGACCCGGCATAGTGCGCGTCACGCAGGTGCGGCGGCACATTGCCGATCTTGCCAGCGCGTACGTCGGCGCTCGCCGCATCGATGGCCATGATCACGGCGTTCGACTTCGGCGCCACCGCGATCGCGATCGTTGCCTGCGCCAGGTTGAGGCGGGCCTCCGGCATCCCGATGAGCTGCACCGCCTGCGCCGCCGCAACAGCCGTGGTGAGGGCGGTCGGGTCGGCCAGACCGACGTCTTCGCTGGCCAGGATGACCAGTCGTCGCGCGATGAAGCGCGGGTCCTCACCGGCCTCCATCATCCGGGCCAGGTAGTGCAGGGCAGCGTCCACGTCGGAGCCACGTACCGACTTGATGAACGCGCTGATGACGTCGTAGTGCTGGTCACCCTGCCGGTCGTAGCGCACGGCGGCCTGGTCGACTGCCGTCTCGGCAGTGGCCAGGTCGATCAGCGTCGACCCCTGCGAGCGGGCGGCCCCCGAGGCTGCCTCCAGGTAGGTCAGGACTCGACGCGCGTCACCGCCGGCCAACCTGACCAGGTGAGCCTGCGCGTCCTCCTCCAGCTGATAGCCACCGGCCAGGCCCCGTTCGTCGACCAGCGCCTGCTCCACCACTTCCACGACGTCGTCATCGGTCAGCGACTCGAGCCGGAGCAGGAGGCTGCGCGAGAGCAGCGGCGAGATGACGGAGAAGAAGGGGTTCTCGGTCGTCGCGGCGACCAGCGTCACCCAGCGGTTCTCCACTCCCGGGAGTAGCGCGTCCTGCTGCGCCTTGGTGAACCGGTGCACCTCGTCGACGAAGAGCACCGTCTCGCTGCCACCCCGGGCCAGTTCGGCCCGCGCGGCATCGATGGCCGCCCGCACCTCCTTGACACCGGCGGCGACCGCGGAGACCTCCACGAAGCGGCGCTGGGTCTGCTGGCTGACGATCGAGGCGATGGTGGTCTTCCCGGTGCCCGGCGGCCCCCACAACAGCAACGACATCGACTGGTCGCCCTCGATCAGTTGCCGCAGCGGCGACCCGGCGGCCCGCAGCTGCGACTGGCCGACGAGCTCATCCAGTGTGCGGGGGCGCATCCGCACCGCCAGTGGCGCGGACGCGTGGGTGTTGGCCGACAACGAACCGGAACCGGGAGCGCTCACGGCGCCGGCGGCCCCGGGTACGTCGAAGAGTCCATCCACGTCACCACTCTCTCAGGCGGAGGTGAACTGCTTGGTCCGCACGTCGAACCAGCGGTCCTCGTAGCCCGGACCTGGGGTGAGCGGAGTCGCAGTCGTCGTGGCAGACGGGCTGCCCTGATCGTCGACTCCGAGGAGGTCTGCGGTCACCGGCGCGGCTGGATGCGATCCGAGCTCGCCCGCGAAGTGGCAGGCCACCTTGTGCCGCGGACCGATCTGGAGCAACGGCGGCTCCACCTTCGTGCAGATCTCCTGGGCGAACTGGCACCGGGTACGGAAGCGACATCCCGACGGCGGGTTGATCGGGCTGGGCACGTCTCCGTCGAGCCGGATACGCTCGCGTCGCCCACCAACCGCAGCTTGCTTCACGTCAGGCACCGCCGAGATCAGCGCCTGCGTATACGGGTGGTGCGAGCGGTTGTAGAGGGTCTCGCGATCCGCGATCTCGACGATCTTCCCCAGATACATGACCGCGACCTCGGGGCAGAAGTGCCGCACGATGGACAGGTCGTGGGCGATGAAGAGGAAGGCGATCTCGAACTCACGCTGAAGGTCCTGAAGCAGGTTGACGACCTGCGCCTGGATCGACACGTCCAGCGCCGATACCGGCTCGTCGGCCACGAGCAACTTCGGATTCAAGGTCAGTGCCCGGGCGATGCCGATCCGCTGACGCTGACCGCCGGAGAACTCGTTGGGATAACGGTTGTAGTGCTCGGGGTTGAGACCCACCACCTCGAGCAATTCCTGCACCCGCGACAAGATCTGCTTCTTGGGCACGACGTTGTGCACGGCGAGCGGGGCACCC
>JARICB010000198.1 GCA_029264225.1 Nocardioides sp.
CGGAGGCCGTCTATCTGGGTGACGGGTGGCCGAGCGTGACCAGGGTCGACGACCTCGAGGGGGTCCGCGCCGCGTTGGCGGCCATCGCGTCCGATGGGTTCGCCAAGACCCCGGTCGCTGACCGGCCCGGCGTCGTACCCCTCGACGGGCAGGCCGCACGCAGGTTCGTCCAGCGGCTGCGAGAACTCAACCTGCGCTGAGCCCCGACTTCACGGGGTCCTGTTCCCATTCGTCCAACGGCAGGTAGGTGCCACGCAGACGGCGCGCGACCCGGGCCCCGCTGTGGCCGTCGCTGGCAGCGTGCAGCGCCTTGCCCCAGGCCAGCCAGGACTCGTCCAGCGGCGCGCCGGACAGCAGGGCCGATACTCGGTCGAGCCCGTCGCGCAGACTCGCCTGTACGACCAGCGGGCTGCCAGCGGCCCCGGGCAGCGCCACGACGGGGAGATCGATCCGAGCAGCGTCGGCGAGGTCGCCGATCCAACCGGTTACGACGACGTCCGCGATGCGCCAAGCCATCTCCACCTGCACCGGGTGGGGAGCGAGGCTGTGCGGGCGCAGTTGAGTGGCGTCGTAGAGGTCCACGAGCGGCGCGGGCACCGCTGTGTCCCACGTCGGAGGTGCAGCCCAGAGCACCGCAACATCGGGGTGCTCCTGGGCCCAGAGTCCCAAGTCGTCGATCTCGGCGTCCGTGGCCGAGAGCGGCGAGATGACCACGACCCTGCGACCCCGGGTGGCGGAGCGCAGCACCGACAGATCGTCTCGTAGTGCGGGGGACAGGTCTGCCTCGTCGCCGACGAGCAGGTCGATGCGCGGCGATCCGCTTGCCCAGATGTCGGTGCTTTCCAACCGCGGGTAGATCGCGGAAGCCTGCTCGGCCACCTCCTCAGAGGCCACCACGACGGTGGAGACGAGGGAGCGCTCATAGTCGCGTGGTGGCGCTTCCCGGGGCTCCCACAGCCCGTGGAGTGGCACGCCGGGGGTCTCGTGGCCGGTCGGTGCGCCGAGGGCGACAAAACGGTGGTAGCGCGCGGACAGTGGGTGGTTGACGTCGCTGCGGGGCCCGCTCGTGACGAAGATCTGGCGCGACCGGAGCGCATACATCTGCCCGGCAGCGTTCTCGACCGGTGCCACCGTGACACGGGCGCCGCTGAGCTTCACGGGCCGGCCAGCGGTGAGCACGATCTTGTGGATGGACGGGTCCTCACGGACGGCCTCGAAGACACCGCGAGCCTCACCAGACATCACACCGGTGCGTGAGTCGACCGGGAAGAGCCACCAGTGCGGGTGCTTCGGTGCCCACTTGTCCTCGGCGTCGAAGGTGTCGGGACCGATGTTGTTCGGATCGTTGATGCTGCCGTCGGCCCGGGTGTGGATACCGAAACTGCGGTGCAGGCTCCATGCCGGGGCGACCCGGTGCAGGTTGCGCTCCATCGCGTCCACGTCGGCGTCGGGAACGAGGGCGCGCACCCGCGACTTCCACTGGGCAAGGTCGGGAGTCGAGAACGGGTTCTCGTAGAGGAACTGCCGCTTGAGCAGGGGAAAACCTTCGGCCATCAGGTCGAAGGCCGACTCCCGGTAGACAGGGTGGTAGGGCAGGATCCCGTCGACGAACGTGGCCAGTTCATAGCCCTTGAGGATCAGGTAGCGGGAGAAGCCGATCTCATACTTGAGGATGATCGTCGTCTTCTCGGTCTGCGCCACGACGTCGTTGAGCCGGGTGCGGAAGCTGAGGTCATCGATCACGCGGCGGCGGTAGACCAAGAAGTAGGAGCCGACGTGGATGAAGTCGGAGTAGCGCCACAGCTCGAGGTGGCGCATCTTGTCCTGCACCTCCTCGACCCGGAGTGGGCGACCCAGGCGCGCATGATCCTCGGTGGTGAAGTGCTCGTAGGTGCCTTGCAGGCCCCACCAGTCGGCGGCCTGCTGGTCCATCTTGGCGAAGACGGTCTCGAACGGCTGGACCAGGTAACAGGAGTCGTTGGCCAGGATCAGCTCGTCGTAGCCCTCGATCACGTCCCAGCCGACGAGTTCTTGGGCCAGCATCGAGTAGGAGCCGAAGTCGTAGCGGCCGTGCCGGATGGCCCAGCGTCCTGCCGTGTAGGGCGCGATCTTCTCGAGCTCGCCGGGTGCCATCTCGCAGTCGGCCAGGTAGTAGATGTCGGCGTGCTGGCTCAGATCGGCCAGGTAGGCCACCACGGTCGGGTCGACCACGCCGTCGAGGTCGAAGGCGGCGAAGAGGCAGACGCGGCGTACGGCGCCCGCGGTGGGCTCGGCAGGAGGCAGCGACTGCACCTCGGGAAGGGTGAGCAGTCCCCGACGCTTGCCCTCGCACACGTAGTGCACGAGTGGGTTGATGTCTTCGCGGCGCGGGTCCAGGTATTCGTTCCAGTAGAACCACAGATCGAAGTGGGCTGAGGGGTGCCGCAGCTCCGTCCACCCTCCCTTGAGGAAGTGCCGGAGTTCCTCCTGGCTGCCACACAGGTTCCAGCCCGGATCCTGGTTGTGCCACCAGTAGCCGAAGGCGTCGAACTCGCCGCTCGCCGAGATGACGGCGAATTCGGCCGCCAGCCGGTCCTGGGCAGGCAGATCTGCCGACAGCAGGGGCTGGGCGGCGTCGTGCTCAGGGAGACCGCTCTCCAGAACGGCGGCGACCAGAGCAGGTTGCTGCTCGCTCGCAGTGTCTGCATATCGGGCGACAAAGGCCAGCCATCGCTGCTCGAACTCGTCCACGGAACCCATCCTCGTCGTCTGTACTGGCGCATGCAGCCTAGTGGGCGTCCTCGCTGGGCGACGAGGCGCCGATGCTAGGTTTCCGTGCGTGGATCAGGACAGCGTGCAGAGCACGGCGGAGCAGCAATCCGGTGAGCTTCACGACCGACTACGGCTGGCCGAGCGTGAGCTCAAGTGGACCCAGATCGAGGCCGAGCACCAGGCCGAGAATCTCCAGCGCGTACGCCGCCAGCGAGCCCGGCTCCGCGAGCAGCTCGACCTGGCCACCGAGACGCTCGCCGAGAGCCTCAGTGAGCGCTACTGGAACCGTGCCGGTGGCACCAGGTCTGCCCTGGGCCGGTTGACCGGACGCTCCGGGCGTACCGGATCTGGGTCGGTCGAGACCGACCTGGTCGCGGAGGTGGAGGCCAGTGACCTCTTCGACGGAGCCTGGTACCTGCGCCAATATCCCCAGGCGATGCGTGAGCAAACGGCGCCGGCAGTCCATCTGGTGCGCCACGGCAACGACAAGGGGCTCGACCCCAGCGAACGTTTCAGCACCGCCCGCTACCTGCGTACCCACCCCGAGGCAGTCGAGTCGGGGCTGCCCGCGCTCGTCCACCACCTCCGCTCTGGCCGCTCGTGAGCGACGTCATTCACGATCACGTCGTCGTCGGTGGAGGCATCGTCGGGCTGTCCACGGCCAAGCACCTGCTGGCGTCTCGGCCGGGCTCCGACGTGCGGGTCCTGGACAAGGAGCAGATCCTCGCCCGCCACCAGACCGGACACAACAGCGGCGTCATCCACTCCGGTATCTACTACGAGCCCGGGTCGCTCAAGGCGCGCATGTGCCGTGAGGGCGCCCGCCGCACCGAGGAGTACGCCGCAGCGCACGACATCCCCGTCAGACTGATCGGGAAACTGCTGGTGGCCACCGACGAGCGTGAGCTCGCCCAGATGGAGGCACTGCGGGAGCGGGCCGACATCAATGGCGTGGCCGCGGAGGTCATCGATGCTGGCGAACTTCGTCGACGCGAGCCCCACGTGTCCGGTCTTGGTGCCCTCTGGCTGCCGGGCACCGGCATTACCGACTACCGAGCCATTGCCCAGGCGATGGCCGACGACGTCGGCGCCGGCGGCGGAGAGGTCCGAACCGGGTGCGAGGTCACCGGCATCGTCGAGACCGCTGACGAAGTGCGGCTGCACACCAGCGGCGGGGTGGTGCGTGCCCGCCACGTGGTCTTCTGCGCCGGCGTCCAGGCGGATCGGGTCGCCCGACTGGCCGGGTTGCCGGTCGACTTCGCGATCGTGCCCTTCCGCGGGGAGTACTACGACGTCGTTCCGGAGCGCGCCGACCTCGTCTCGAGCCTCATCTACCCGATCCCCGACCCGTCCCTGCCTTTCCTGGGCGTACACCTGACCCCCACCGTCGATGGCGGTCTCAACGTCGGGCCCAACGCGGTGCTCGGCTTCGCCCGCGAGGGCTACCGCAAGTTCTCCGTCGACTGGCGTGACGCCGTGGAGTTGGCCGGCTTCCGCGGGATGTATCCGCTGGCCCGCCAGCACCTGCGCACCGGAGCCCGCGAGCTGCGCAACTCGGTGTGGAAGACGGGCTATCTGCGCGAGTGTCAGAAGTATGCGCCCGGCCTGACCGCCGAGGACCTGACCCCCAGGGAGGCGGGAATTCGCGCCCAGGCGGTGCTGCGCGACGGTTCGTTCGTCCACGACTTCCTGCTGCGTCGCACGGCGCGTACCCTGCACGTCGTCAATGCGCCCTCACCTGCGGCCACCTCGGCGTTGCCCATCGGTGAAGCTCTGGCCCGGATGGCCATCACTGGCGAGGATCACATCGGGGCCTGACCGGCCTCGAAAGAGAAGAGGAAATCAGTGTCGCTCCGCATCGCCCTCGTGGGCTGTGGCTCCATGGGCCTCAACCATGCCCGAGTCATCGCCAACGGCCCCGTGACCGACCTTGCACTGATCATCGATCCGGACGAGGCAGCGGGTCGACGCGTCGCCGAGATGTACGACGCCGCATGGGCGCCGACCCTCGACGGGCTCGCCGACGTCGATGCTGTCGTGGTGGCAGCTCCGACCGAGCACCACTTCGCCACCGCGATCCCGATCATCGAGGCCGGGTTGCCACTCCTCATCGAGAAGCCGGTCTGTCCGTCCGTGGCCGACACCGAAGCCGTTGTCGCGGCGGCCGAGAAGGCCGGAGTGCCGCTCATGTGCGGGCTGCTCGAGCGCTTCAACCCGGCGGTCCAGGTCGCCTGGCAGATGATGGAGGAGCCGCTGCTGGTGCGCAGTGAGCGGCACTCCCCGTATGCCCCCCGGATCAAGACCGGGGTGGCCTGGGACCTGTTGGTGCATGACGTCGACCTGGTCATCCAGGCTTTCGGCGGTGACCACCCCGTCAACGTCGACGTGGCGCGTGGTCACTTCCACCCTTCCTCGCTGCCCGACGCCGAAGACGTTATCGAGGCGTCGTTGAACTTCGCCGACGGCGGCATCGCGTCGGTCTCGGCCAGCCGGATCGGCCAGCGCAAGGTGCGCACGATGACGATCTGCGAGATCGACCGGATGATCGAGGTCGACCTCCTGCGCCGCAACGTCACGACCTACCGCCACACCACGGTCAACCCGGATGCACGCGGGACCGGCTTTCGCCAGAGCACGGAGATCGAGGTCCCCGAGATCATCGGCGCCGAGCCGTTGGTCAGTCAGTTGTCACACTTCGTCGACCTGATCGAGGGCCGAGCAGACATCGCCCGCGAACGCGCCTCGATCCTGCCCGCCCACCGGGTCATCGAGCAGGCGTTGGCCGTTACTCGCTGACTGGTGCTGCGGCTTGGTCGCCAGCAGTCATTACGAACTCGGGCTCGTGGCCCGGTCGCAACACCACCCGGCCGACCGGTCGCGCCGGAACGCCCGCGACGATGGTGCGCGCCTCGACGTCCTTGGTGACCACCGCGCCGGCGCCGACGACCGCTTCGTCGCCGATGCTGAGTCCCATATTGACCACGGCGCCCGCGCCGATGAAGACGCGGTCACCGATGGTCACGGGGGAGTGCTCGAGGGTGGCATGGTCGCGACCGCTGACGCACCGCTTCGCCGACGAGTGGGTGTAGATCTGCACGCCCGAGGAGATGTCGCAGCCGGCTCCGATCCTCAGACCGCCCGAACCGTCGATGACGGTGAACGCGCCGATCCAGGTGCCCTCGCCGATCTCGGGCTCGCCCACCACCCACGCATGCGCGTTCCAACGGTTGGCAGGCAGGCCCGGGGTAGGCACGGTCAGGGCGCCGAACGGATCAGGTCGATCATTCCCTGTCGCACCTCGATGGTCGGCTCGAAGCCGAGCACCTCCTTGGCGCGGGTGATGTCGGCGGCGCGGCGTGAGGCGATGACGTCGCGCTCGTTGAAGATCGGCTTGACGTCGGCGTTGACCGCCTCGATCAGGATCTCGGCCAACTGGGCGATCGTGGTGTCGATGCCGGTACCGATGTTGACCGGGAGGTTGGACTTCTCGCAGTCCAGTGCCAGCACGAGCGAGCGCGCGATGTCGTGTACGTGGATGAAGTCCATCGACTGTTCGCCCTTGCCATCGATCACCGGCGGCTGGCCGCTACGGATCCGGTTGACGAAGTGGTTGATGACCGAGGTGTAGTAGGCGGTGGTCTTCTGACCGGGGCCATAGACGTTGAAGAACCGCAGCGCGATCCACGACAGGTCGTTGCGTCGCTCGTAGAAGCCGAGCAGGTCTTCGCCCGCACGCTTGGAGATGCAGTAGGGCGTCTGCGGAGACAGCCGGTCGTCCTCGTGCATCGGCAACCGCTCGGGATCGCCGTACACGGACGCGGAGGAGCAGTAGACGAGCCGGTCCACACCGTGGTCGGCGGCCGCAGCAAACACGTTGTGGTTGCCGATCATGTTGATGTCCATGGACTCGGCCGGGTCCGACTGGCTCTTGTTGATGGAGACCGCGGCTGCGTGGATCACCTTCGAGCAGCCCTTCATCGCTGCGTGGACGGCGCCACCGTAGCGAACATCCTGGTCGATCAGTTCGACTCCGTCGCCCAGCGCCGCCACTGCGTCACGATCGCCGCGGAACATGTTGTCGAAGATGCGGACGTTGTAGTCCTTCTCCAGCAGCAGTGGCACCACGTGCAAGCCGATGAAGCCGGCGCCGCCGGTGAAGAAGACCGTTTCTTTGGAGGTCATAGTCAAGTGCTCCTGAGGTGGGGTTTCGCTCGCCGGAGAGGCGGCGGAAGGTTATCAGCGGACGGTGGTCTGCTCGCCCGTGCGGGTCAAGTCGGCGAGGGTGTCAAGGTGCTTGTCGAGAACGCGTTCCAGCGCGAAGTGCTCGTCGACGACCCGACTGGCACTGGCTCCGATGGTCGCACGCGCGTCTGGATCTCCCAGCACGTGGAGCAGTCGGTCGCTGAGACCACGCACGTCGCCGCGCGGGCACAGGTGGATGTCACGTCCCTCCACCAGGTCGACGCCGGGGAAGTTGTCGAGGCGGCCCCAGCCGACCACGGGCACGCCGGCGGCCATCGACTCGAGAGTCGCGGTGCCGAGCCCGTCGCCCTGCTCGTGGGCCTCGACATCGGCGGCGGCGAGGAGGTGGGGGATCGAGGTCTTGGGCACCGGACCGAGGCTACGGACCGCGTGTTCGATCCCGAGCTCCTTGGCTCGGGTAAGGAAGGGGTCGTAGTAGACGCGCCCTACGACAGCCAGGACCGCATTGGGGTGCCGCTCCAACACCGCAGGCATCGCTTCGACGATTCCGACCCTGTCGCGCTGAGGGATGACGTGCCCGACCGAGACGATCAGTGGGCAGTCCGGCCCGACCCCGATCAGTTCGCGTCCGGTTGCCGCGTCGCCGGTTCGTACCCACACCGGGTCGACACCGACCGGAATCGCCACGGTGTCGCGGTAGGCGCCCCGGTAGCGGTCGGTGATGTAGTCCTGCATGTAGGTGTCCATGACCACCAGCCGCGGTCGGTGGCGACGCATCATGGGCTTGACCATGGTGGCGTCCAGCCCGCGGAAGATCCGGCTGTAGTGCGCGGCGGGGTTCTCCAACCGGGTGTGGATGCTCAGCAGGGTCGGGATGTTGCGGCGGCGGGCATAGTTTCCGGTGGCCCAGGTCAGATCCATGAACTGGCCGTGCTGGTGGATCACGTCAGGACCGAAGGCGTCGAGGATCGAGTTGAGTCGGCGGGCCAGCCCTGGACGGGTGACGAACGAGAGATCGAACGAGACGTTGATCCGGCTCTCGGGGAGGGTGGCTGCCGGGAGTCTGATGATGCGGACCCCTTCGCGTACCTCCTCGTTCGGCGCCCCGTCGTACTGCGCGGTCAGGACGAGCACCTCGTGACCGCGCCGGGCGTAGCCACGTGCGAGCGAGTCGCTGAGGTGGGAGCTGCCTCCTACCCGTGGCGGGAAGAAGTTGTTGACGACGACGATGCGCACGGTCAGTTCCTAAGCAGTGGGTCGGAGGAGATCGGAGTGTGGGCTGGCGTCGGCTTGCGACGAACCCGATCCAGGACGTGCACACCGGAGTCGGCGAGCAGGGACACGATCAGGGCCGCGACGATTGCACCCATGACGAGCACCAGGCTCACCAGCGTCAGTTCGTTGCTGATGACTGTTTCCCAGGGGCCGTCGAGGCCGCTGCCGGTGATTCCGGAAGTGTTGCGACGCAGCAGGGTGTAGAAACCTTCCACGTGGACGCTGGCGAGGAGCAGCAGCGCAAGGCTGAGTAGGGCGACTGCGCTACCCGACAGCTGATCGCGGACGGGGCGCCGCACCGGACCAAGCGCCGCCAACACCGGCAGCATGACGGTCAGGGGCAGGGTGTAGCGACCCTGCCAGACCGGTCCGTTCGCGTTCCACTGGATTGCTTCGAGCAGGATCGGAGC
>JARICB010000210.1 GCA_029264225.1 Nocardioides sp.
GGGAGGCCAACAACGAGGCCAACGACGCCTCCGAGTGGACGACTGTTCCCGACTACCCGGACAAGCCGGCGGGTGAGTTCCGCACGTCGGTCAGCACGGAGTATCTCAAGCGGATCTCCGATGCCTACGTCTCGCCACCCGAGGGCTTCACCGTGCACCCCAAGGTGATGCCGCAGTTGCAGCGTCGCGCCAACGCCATCATCAGTGGGCCGATCGACTGGGGCACCGGCGAGATCCTGGCCTTCGGTTCGCTGCTCATGGACGGCCGGCCGGTGCGACTCGCCGGTCAGGACTCACGACGGGGCACCTTCGTGCAGCGCTTCGCCACGATCATCGACAGGAACAATGCCGATGAGTGGACGCCCCTGACCAACCTGACGCAGGACCAGGCGAAGTTCCACGTCTACGACTCGCTGCTCTCCGAATACGCCGCCCTCGGGTTCGAGTACGGCTACTCGGTCGCCCGGCCCGAGGCGCTGGTGCTGTGGGAGGCGCAGTTCGGTGACTTCGTCAACGGCGCCCAGACCGTGATCGATGAGTTCATCTCTTCCGGTGAAACCAAGTGGCGCCAGCAGTCCGGCGTGGTCCTGCTGCTGCCCCACGGCTACGAGGGACAGGGGCCCGATCACAGTTCCGCGCGCATCGAGCGGTTCCTCACGATGGCGGCCGAAGACGCGATGGTCGTGGCTCAGCCCTCGACCCCGGCGTCCTACTTCCACCTGCTACGTCGCCACTCACTGGGTGAGGAGCACCGTCCGCTGGTGGTGTTCACCCCCAAGTCGATGCTCAAGCGCAAGGAAGCCGCCTCCCAGCCCGACGACTTCATCGGCGACACGACGTTCCGTCCGTTCATCGGCGACGACGAGGCCGACCCGGCCAACGTCGAGACCCTGCTTCTGTGCTCGGGCCGTGTTACCTGGGACCTGACGACCGAGCGGGCCAAGCGCGAGAACGGCGAGTCGTTCGCCATCGGCCGGGTCGAGTGTCTCTACCCGAACCCGGTCAAGGAGATCGAGGCCGAGATCGCCAAGTTCCCCCATCTCAAGACGATCCGCTGGGTACAGGACGAGCCGCGCAACATGGGCCCGTGGCCGCACTACCAACTCGATGTGTGGCCCGGTCTGAACCTCACGGTCGAGCCGGTCACCCGCAACGCGTCGTCGGCGCCGTCGGTGGGCACGATCAAGCGTCACATCGAGGAGCAGAAGGGCCTGATGGATGCGGCGTTCGCCGCACCCGGCGATGCACGGGGCCGTGACTACTGATGTATTTCACGGACCGGGGTCTCGAGGAGCTGCAGAAGCGCCGCGGTGACGAAGAGGTCACCCTGGCCTGGCTCGCCGAGCAGTTGCAGGTCTTCGTGGACACGTTCCCCGAGTTCGAGACGCCCGTCGAACGGTTTGCCACCTGGCTGGCTCGCCTCGACGACCTCGAAGACTGACACCTGTCCCCGCCGCCCCGGCGGCGGGGACAGCAGCCGGCGCGCAGTCAGTCGTCGTTGTCAGTCGTCGTTGTCGGCGTGCGCACGCCGAGCGGAGTCAGCGATCTCGAACAGTTCGCTACCGAGGCCCCCGAGTGCGCCGGCGACCTCTCTGACGGCACCGGTCACGATGGTGGTGACCTGACCCACCGCGGAGGCCGCAGCCGTCACGGTGTCCTGGACGGCATCCTTGCCGATCTCGATCCTGCTCAGGTGAGTCATGACCTCAGTCTCACGCGGCCCAGGCTCCTAGGCAACCACGGATCTCCGTTGGCTCCCGCCGGTGCCTGGAGCCTTCTGGGGTCGGGGTCTGGGGTGCAAGATTCACCGGCTATCCGGTGAATCATTTCGCTACCGAACAGTCGGGTCGCTCACAGCGTCGAAATCCGCCGTACTGTTCGGTAGCGCGGATGCGTCGCGCCGACCCCGCGACCGCCGACCCCGCGCCATGGAGGAGGTCATCCACAGTCGCGCCGCACGCAAGGAGCAGACGCGGCAGGCATCATGGACGCCGCACTTGCCCTCACCACCGATTCCAGCCTGGTCGCCGTCTCATTGCGACAGGTCGCGAAAGAGGTCGGGATCGTGCCCACCGCCTTCTACCGGCACTTCGGACTCGATCGACTCGCTGGGCCTCTCCCTGGTGGACCAGAGCTTTTCGTTCCTACGCACCCTGCTGGGCGAGGTGTTGGCCAGGCACCGCCACCGCGTGACCTCCTCGACGAGTCGGTACTGATCGCAGCCGGCCCACCCAGGTGCGCGAGGCGATCCGAGCCGAGCTCCAGGTGGTCACCCATCAGCTCGCTACCGATCTTTGCTCGCGTGTCCGGAGCAGAGGAACTGTCGGCCGAGGACCTCACCGCGCTGGCCGATCTCATCGTCCTGGTCGTCCTTGCCCTGGCCGATCGGCTGGTCGCCGATCCCGACCACGAGGACCGGATCGTCGCCGCCGCCCGCCGCCGGTTGTGGATGCTGTTGCTCGGTGCGCGGAACTGGCACTCAGACGGCTGACTCTCTGGGACGATTCGCAGATGGGACTTGCAGCTGACCTCGACTATCACCACCGCCAGCCGAATCTGGTACGCCGCTCGGTACAGGCCTTCGGCTCCACCCGCGCAGGGGCATGGGCGTTCTCCAAGTCCCTGCGCCACCTCGACAACATCATCGGCCGGTTGACCCACGGAAGGCAGAGCGCTCCCGAACTGCTGGCCGGGCTCCCCGTCCTCGACCTGACCACCACCGGTCGCAAGTCGGGCCAGCTGCGCACCAGTCACCTCATCTCGATGCCCATCGGCGACGACCTTGCGCTGCTCGGGACCAACTTCGGTCAGCCGAAGACGCCGGCCTGGGTGCTCAACCTCGAAGCCGACCCCCACGCACGAGCCAGCTACCGGGGCACGGCCGTCGATGTCATCGCCCGGCCCGCGACCGGGCCCGAGCGAGCGGCGGTGATGGAGCGTTCACGTGGCATCTACGGCGGCTACGAGAAGTACCAGCACCGGATCAGCGGCCGTGAGGTGCGGATCTTCGTGATCGAGAGCGCCCAGGCCTGACCTGTTCGCCTTCAAGCACCGGGACGCGGCACCACCGGCCGCACGGTGACGTCGGGGATGGTGGCTCCCACAGGCAGGTCGAGCGCGTGCAGGATGGTCTCAGCGACGGTGCGGGGGTCGAGCCACCGCGACGGGTCGTAGGCCCGCCCCTCCTGCTCGTGCACCTTCTCCTGCATGGGGGTGGCGGTGCGGCTCGGATAGATAGTGGTGACGCGCACGCCGTGCTCCATCTCCTCGGCGCGCAATGCGTCGGCGAAGGCTCGCAGCCCGAACTTGGAGGCGGCGTACGCCGACCAGTGGGCGTTGGCGCTCAGGCCGGCCGACGAGTTCACGAACACGACCGTGCCCCGGGCCTCGCGCAGGTGCGGAAGGAACTCGCGGGTCAACACGGCCGGCGCTGTCAGGTTGACGGCCAACTGCTCCTCCCAGTCGTGCAGACGCAGCCGCGCGACCGGCGCCAGCTCCACCGCGCCCGCGACGTGGACCACGGAGTCAACCGCCCCGTCGACCTGGCGTCCGAGCCCGTTCAGGGTGCCCGGCGCGGCCAGGTCTGCCACCAGCACCGAGGCAGTCGCGAACGTCTGTTGCAACTCGTGCGCCCTGGCATCACTGCGGGCGATCAACACCAGGCGGTCCCCGCGAGCAGTCAGTGCCGAGGCGAGCGCGGCACCGATTCCCGAGGTGGCGCCGGTGACCAGGTGGGTCTTCATCGGGTGAAGACGATCTTGCCGAAGACGTCCCCCGCCGCCATGGCCGCGAAGCCGTCGCGGGCATCGGCCATCGGCAGCGTGTGGTCGATCAACGGGCGTGTGTCGGTGGCGTCGAGCAGGTTGACCAGGGCGGCCAGCTCTGCACGCGTGCCCATCGTGGAGCCGATGACCTGGAGCTGGAGGAAGAAGATCCGGGTGAGCTCCGCGTCGTCGAGCTGGGGGCCACTCGTCGTACCACTGATGACGACCTTGCCACCGGGGCGAAGGGACCTGATCGAGTGCGACCAGGTGGCTCGTCCGACGGTCTCCATCACGGCGTCCACCTTGATCGGCAGCCGGGCGCCCGACTCGAAGACCTGGTGCGCGCCGATCTCCAGCGCCCTTTCGCGTTTGGCTGCGTAGCGGCTGGTGGCCAGCACGGTCAGCCCGCCGGCTCGCGCGAGGGTGATCAGCGCGGTCGCGACCCCGCCGCCGACTCCCTGCACCAGGACGGTGGCTCC
>JARICB010000271.1 GCA_029264225.1 Nocardioides sp.
GACTGACGGCCAGTTCGTGGCCAGCTACCAGCACCGTCACGCGGCCGGCATTGGTGCGGACCTCCTCGACGTAGGGCAGCGAGACCAGGACGGAGCGGTGGATCCGGACGAAACCCGCCTCGGCCCACTGCTCGGCGAGCGAGGTCAGCGGCGTACGCACGAGGTGCGACCCATCGCGGGTGTGTAGTCGGGCGTAGTCGCCCTGCGCCTCGACATGGGTGACCTCGGAGCGGTTGATGAAGCGGGTCACGCCCCCGCGCTCCACTGGGATCTGTACGTCGCCGGACGCCGTTGCGCTGCCCGCTTCGATCACACGACGTACGGCCTCTGCCAGGCGTGCTTCACGGACCGGCTTGAGGACGTAGTCGACCGCGCGCACCTCGAAGGCCGACACGGCGTGCTCGTCGTGGGCGGTCACGAAGACGATCGGTGGTGGAGCCCGGAAGCGGGAGAGCACCTGGGCCAGTTCGAGTCCGTTCAGTCCGGGCATCTGCACGTCGAGGAACACTGCGTCGACGTCGAGGTCCTGGAGCATCCGCAGCGCCTCGGTGGCGGAGTCGCAGCTCAAGACTTCTCCGACGCGAGGGTCGCGGTCGAGGAGGTAGGAGAGCTCCACCAGCGCGGGGGGCTCATCGTCGATGGCGAGGACGCGCAGTGGCCTGCTGCTCATGAGGCGTCAGCCTAGACCGGGTCGAGGCCCTGACCTGGAGGTCAACTCACCCCGGAGCGGGTGACCGTGCGTAGCCACGGACCGCGACGCACCTGCTTGCGCGAGACGAACTGCCAGCTCACCCGGTCGTTCTGTCCATCGAGGGAGCGGAATCCCAGGCAGCCGTTCAGCGCGGGAGATACGTCCATCCCAGCGTTGTTGAACTTGCGCTGCCGGGGCCGCGCGTCGCGGTCACCGAAGACATAGCGCGCATCGTGGTAGAGCCGACCGTGCGAAGGGCCGGCATCCTCGACCTGTCCGAAGCAGGTGCGCCTGTTGGGGCCGACGATCTCGACCCAGCGGTTCTTGAGGTAGGAAAAGTTTCGGTCGCCGCAGCGTCCGCGGTAGCCGCGCTGGCCGGCCCACGGGATGACCTGGCACCGCGTGCGGAAGCCGACCGGGTCGTTGAGGTCGTCGAAGGGGATGTCGAGGTAGAAGGGGTTCTCCAAGGGAGCTGGCCCCTGTGTCGGGTAGAAGCCCGTGGCACGCGTACGCCGTTCGGTGCGGCAGATGGTGCCTTCCGCGTTGGCGATGCCGTCGCAGCCGCCCCGGATGGAGCCGCCACATCCCGGTGCTGAGTTGGGCACGGTGCCGAGGTTGACGCCGGTGTGATGGAAGGCCCACTGCGAGTCGTAGGTCGAACAGACCTGACTGCCGTCAGGTAGGGCCGGGTTGAAAATCTCGCCTACCCAGAACGTGGTGGCCACGATGCCGGTGTGCCAGGGGGAAGTAGCACTGCGGGCCGGTCGCTCGGGGAGGTCGTCAGCGGCCTGTGCGGAGCCGGGCGTCGCCACCAGGAGTGCGAGGAGGAACGTTGCCACTATCAGTTTCATGCGTCGTCTCCACCTGCGGTTCGGTTGCGAGCCGTGAGGCTACAAGACGACACCGGGAGCGAACTTCGGCACCCGCACGATCACCTTGGTGCCCGCGCCGGGGGCGGTCTCGACCACCAAGCCGTAGTCGTCGCCGTAGGCGTTGCGCAGTCTCGCGTCGACGTTGCCCAGACCGATCGAGTCCATCGCGGTGTCGCCGGCCAGTGCGCGACGTACCCGCTCGGGGTCCTCCCCGGCGCCGTCGTCCTCGACCTCGATCACGCATTCCTGGCCGAGGTCGAGCGCCACGATGCTGAGTCGGCCGGTCCCATCGGCCTTGTCGGCGCGGGCCTCGAGCCCGTGCCGGACGGCGTTCTCGACGAGCGGCTGGATGCAGAGAAAAGGCACCGCAACCGGCAACACCTCCGGCGCGATCCGAAGAGTCACCTGGAGGCGTTCGCCGAACCGGGCCTGCTCGAGAAGCAGATAGCGCTCGACCGAGCGCAGTTCCTCGGCGAGGGTCGTGTATTCGCCGTGGCTGCGGAAGGAGTATCGGGTGAAGTCGGCGAACTCGAGCAGCAACTCCCGGGCCCGGTCGGGGTCGGTGCGCACGAAACTGGCGATGGCGCCCAGTGAGTTGTAGATGAAGTGGGGACTGATCTGTGCGCGCAGGGCCCGCACTTCGGCCTCCATCAGCTGGGTCCGCGAGGCGTCGAGCTGGGCCAGCTCGAGCTGACCGCTGACCCAGGCGGCCACCTCCTCCGCTGCCCGCACGAGGGCGCCGGTGGGATGCGGTGTGCCGACGATCAGCGCCCCGACGAGGGTGTTCTCGACGACCAGTGGGCTCACGATTGCTTGTCGCACCTGGCAGGCGCTGTCCTCGCAGGCGAGGCTCCGCTCATCGACGATCACGGTGCGGCCGGCTTCGGCGACGTCCTTCACCGTGGAGGCGAGCTGGTCGCGGTGGTGACTGCCGAGGCCCGTCCACGCCAACAGCCTGCTGGTGTCGGCGAGTCCGGCAGCGGGGGTTCCGAGCAGGGCCCGCAGGTGCTTGACGCTGCGCTCGGCGCTGGAACTGGTCAACCCCTCGCGGAGCGCCGGACTGGCCAGCGAAGCGTTGTGCAAGGCACGGAACGCGGCGCGATCGGCCTCGCCGCCCAAGTGCGTACGACGCCAGCGCCACATGGGGTGAGGCTATCGCCGAAATCGCGGCGTGTGGATCAGCGGCGTGCGCAGCGGCGCTTGCGCTTGGCCCTGTCAGGCCAGGCGGCCCGGAAGCTCTGATCGGATGCCGCACTGGTCAGCGGAAGTCGATCAGCAGCATGTCGGTATCGGTGCCGTCGGAGATGAAGCGCTCCTGGGATG
>JARICB010000276.1 GCA_029264225.1 Nocardioides sp.
GGACCGTGAAGACCACGCCGGGATGAAAGCCTCGTGAGAGCGAGAGGTATCCGACGGTCAGCAGTACGCCGCCGGCGAGCATGAGGAAGCCCGCATAGCTGATGGCAAGCTTGAGCCGCACGCTCAAGCCCGGCGCCCTATCCATCCTGGCGGCCGCGTTCGGCAGTGGCGTCGATGCGATACCCGACCCCGGGCACGGTGGCGATCTGCCATGGTTCGCCGAGGCGCTTGCGTAGCGCGGAGACGGTGATGCGGACGGCGTTGGTGAACGGGTTGGCGTTCTCGTCCCATGCTCGTTCGAGCAACTCCTCTGCGCTGACGACGCCGCCGTCGGCAGCAACCAAGACCTCGAGCACTGCGAACTGCTTGCGGGTCAGGGCGACATAGCGGCCATGACGGTAGACCTCACGCCGGAACGGATCCACCCGGAGGCCAGCGATCTCGCGCACGGGTGGTCGGTGGTGGGCGCGGCGACGGTCGAGCGCCCGGAGTCGGAGGACGAGTTCTTGGAGGTCGAACGGTTTGGTGAGGTAGTCGTCGGCGCCGAGCTCGAACCCGGTGGTCTTGTCATCAAGCCGATCGGCAGCGGTGAGCATGAGGACGGGCATACCCGTGCCGGACGCCACGATGGAGCGCGCTACCTCGTCGCCCGACGGTCCAGGAATGTCACGGTCAAGGACGGCGATGTCGTAGCTGTTGACGCTCAACATCTCCAAGGCCGTGTCCCCGTCACCGGCCAAGTCGGCAGCGATCGCCTCCAGCCGCAGGCCGTCGCGGATCGCTGCTGCCATCAGGGGTTCGTCCTCGACGACCAGTACGCGCATGGACCGGATGCTATCGAGCACCATGTATCGCCACCGTATCCAAAACCACATACACCCTCGCAACACCACTGCGTCTTGTCTTGTGGCCCATGCTCTGCTCCCAGCACTCCCTGCCGGATGTGACCACCACCGTTCGACGGATCAGCCCGGCCATCCACCTCGACTTCTTGCAACACCAACAATCGGTGAGCTTCCTTCAGACACCGGCGTGGGGCCGGGTCAAGCGCGAATGGCGCGCTGAGTCCCTCGGTTGGTTCGACGGCGGGCGGCTGATCGGCGCGGCCCTCGTCCTGCACCGACCGATCCCCGCGGTCGAGCGATTCACGCTGGCCTACCTGGCCGAAGGGCCCATCCTCGACTGGACCGAGCAGCTCCAGACATGGCTGGATCCCCTGACCGAGTATCTGAAGCAGCACGGCGCGTTCGCGATCCGCCTCGGCCCACCGGTACGCACCCACACCTGGACCGCCGGTCAGGTCAAGGACGGCATCGCCGACCCGGCCATCAGCCGGCTTACCGACATTCCAGTCAACGCCGACCCTCTCGGGGCCAGCGTGACGAAACAGTTGCGCGAGGCCGGCTGGCTACCGCAGAACCCGGAGGACGGCTTCGGGACCGGGCATCCCCAATTCACCTTCGAGCTCCTATTGCGCGGTCCCGACGGGACTCCGAGGTCCGAGGAGGACCTGCTGGCCGGCATGAACCAGCTCTGGCGGCGCAATATCAAGAAGGCGGCCAAAGCAGGCGTGCAGGTCACGACGACACTCGCTCTCGACGACCTGTGGACCGAGGATGTGAAGGCCTTCCACCAGCTCTACCTCCACACCGCGGAGCGCGATCACTTCACGCCCCGACCCCTGTCCTACTTCGAGACCATGTTCACAGCCATGAAGCACGAGGACCCGAACCGGATCCGGCTGTATCAGGCCCATCACGAGGGCGACCTGGTCGCCGCCGCGATCATGATCGGCGTCCGCGACACGGCGTGGTATTCCTACGGCGCCTCCTCCACCCACAAGCGTGAGGTGCGTGGCTCCAACGCCGTTCAGTGGGCGATGATCCGCGACGCGCTTGCTGACCGGTGCAACGTCTACAGCCTGCGTGGAATCACCCCCACCCTTGACCCCGAGGACCCTCACCTTGGACTCATCCAGTTCAAGGTCGGCACGGGGGGTCAGGCAACCCGCTACGTCGGCGAGTGGGAGCTGCCCGTGCGTCCGATGCTCTATCGGGCGTTCGTGGCCTACCTGAAGGGTCGCGACCGGTGGAGGAGACGCTCCCGATGACCCTGAACCTGGGCATCTCGGCGGCGCGGCCTCCGACTGAACCAGGCAAGCGGGTATCGCCGGCATATCGAAATCTGCATACGCCTCGGCAACGGCCACTTCCGTTGACTGGGTGACATGAGTTGCAACATCTCGGCTGCTTCGGCCGTGCGAGCCAGAACACCGTCCGGGTCCCCCCAGTTCGCCATCACGATCTTCAGTTGTGAGCCCGACGAGGCAGTCCTGTTTCGTCAACTGGCCTCCGACTTCGGCGCCGTCGCGACGATCCTCGGCGAGCCTCTCTCGCAGGACACCGCTCAGGCAGCGGTGGGCAGCCATTGCATCAGCGTGGACCACAAGACCCCGGTCTCGAACGCGACACTCGCGAACCTGAGCCGGCTCGGCGTCCGCTACGTCTCCACCCGCAGCATCGGGTGCAACCACATCGACGTCGACTTCGCGGCAAGCGTGGGCATCACTGTCGGTACCGTCGCGTACTCACCCGACAGCGTCGCCGACCACACCCTGATGCTGATGTTGATGAGCCTGCGTCATATGCGGGCCACCATCACTCGCACCAACACCCACGACTACCGCCTGGCCTCCGCGCGCGGGCGTGAGCTGCGTGACCTCACCGTCGGGGTGGTCGGGACAGGAAGGATCGGGTCGGCGGTCATCGACCGCCTGCGCGGCTTCGGTTGCCGCATCCTGGCCCACGACGCCCGCATCGCGCAGCAGGGGGAGTACGTCGACCTCGACACGCTGCTGAGTGAGAGCGACATCGTCACGCTCCACACGCCGCTTACCGACCGGACCCATCACCTGCTCAACGCCGAACGCATCCAGCGGATGAAGCCCGGTGCCTGCGTGGTGAATACCGGCCGGGGCGCCCTCATCGACACAGCCGCCTTGGTGGCCGCACTGGAGAGCGGCCACCTCGGTGGCGCAGCGCTCGACGTGGTCGAAGGCGAGGACGGCATCTTCTACGCCGATCGCCGCACCACCCCGATCGACGACGAACTGTTCCTACGGCTCCACCGCCTGCCGAACCTGCTCCTCACGCCCCACACAGCCTTCTACACCGACCACGCGCTGCTCGACACCGTCGAGCACACCCTGACCAACTGCCGGACCTACGAAAGCGGACACGACCATGACTAAGTTGAAGCTCGGCATCCTCTTCGGCGGCATCTCCGAGGAACACCTCATCTCCCTCAGATCCGCACGCGAAGTCGCAGGGCACCTCGATCCGGACAAGTACGACCCGTACTGGATCGGCATCACCACCGACGGCGCCTGGAGACTGTGCGACGGCCCGGAAGCTGGCTGGGAGGACACCGGACGACCGGTCGTGCTCTCACCCGACCGCACCGTGCATGGACTGCTCGTCATCGACAAGCAGGGGGTCGAGACCATCCGGCTCGATCTGCTCCTACCCGTCCTGCACGGCAAGCTCGGTGAAGACGGCGCGATGCAGGGCCTCATGGAGCTCTCCGGGATCCCGTACATCGGATGCGACGTCCCGAGCTCAGCAGTCTGCATGGACAAGTCGCTGACCTACACCATCGCCCAGGGTGCCGGGATCGACACCCCGAACTTCTGGGTGCTCGACGAGAACTCCCAGCCCGACGTGGAAGCGCTGACCTACCCGGTGTTCGTCAAGCCTGCCCGCTCCGGCTCCTCCTTCGGCGTCAGCAAGGTCACCGCACCCGACGAGTTGCCCGCTGCGTTGGCGCAGGCACGCCAGTACGACACCAAGGTGTTGATCGAGCAGGCCGTCATCGGCGCCGAGATCGGCTGCGCGGTCCTCGGCGAGCGCTCCAACCTGATCACCGGCGAGGTCGACCGGGTCGCACTCACCCACGGATTCTTCCGCATCCACCAGGAGGCGACCCCGGAGACCGGTTCGGAGAACTCCTCCTTCATCGTCCCCGCCGACATCTCCGAAACCGACCGCGACAACGTCAAGGAGGCGGCCAAGGCCGTCTACGCGGCCCTGGGCTGCACGGGGCTCGCCCGCGTGGACATGTTCCTCACCAAGACCGGCAAGGTGATCCTCAACGAGGTCAACACCTTGCCCGGGCTGACCTCCTACAGCCGCTACCCCCGGATGATGGCCGCCGCAAGCCTCTCACTGGGCGAAGTGGTGGACCGCCTCGTGGCGATGACGCTGACAGGACAGCGGCAATGAACCCGGACTTCGCCTACGTCGACGAGTTGGTCCCTGGTATCCGCTGGGACACCAAGTACGCCACCTGGGACAACTTCACCGGCAAACCGGTCGACGGCTACCTGGCCAACCGCATCGTCGGGACCCGCGAACTCTGCGCCGCCCTGAACCGGGCGCAGACATCGGCCGAGACCCACGGCCTCGGGCTGCTCCTGTGGGACGGCTACCGCCCCCAACGCGCCGTGGACCGGTTCCTGGGCTGGTCCCAAGAGCCGGAGGATGGCCGGAGGAAGGCACGTCACTACCCCCACATCGACCGACGAGAGATGTTCGAGGCCGGGTACGTCGCCGCGGAGTCCTCTCACAGTCGCGGCAGCACCGTTGATCTGACCCTTTTCGACCGCACCACCGGACAACTCGTCGCGATGGGCGGGGATCACGACCTGATGGACCCGATCTCCCACCACGACGCCCCAGGAGTGCCGGAAGCCGCAGCCCGAAACCGTCGACTGCTGCGGGCCATCATGGAAGACAGCGGCTTCAACTCCTACCAGCAGGAGTGGTGGCACTACACCCTGGCCGACGAGCCGTTCCCCGACACCTGCTTCGACTTCCCGATCACCTCGCTTTCGCGACCCTCCGCTGCAAAGATGGCGGATGTCAGGTCCATCGGTCGGGGACGCACGTAGGTGTCCCTTTCAAGGGAGTCACCATGAGTCGATATCAGGTCGGGTACTTCGTCGGGAGCCTTTCCTCGACCTCGATCAACCGGAGGCTCAGCGAGGCGTTGATCAAGCTGGCGCCCGATGACCTCGAGTTCCGCGAGATCCCGATCGGCAAGCTGCCGCTGTACAGCCCCGACTTCGACAGCGACTACCCGGCCGAGGCCAGGGCGCTCAAGGATGGCCTGGCCGCCTCCGACGCCGTCCTCTTCGTCACCCCCGAGTACAACCGGTCGATCCCCGGTGCGTTGAAGAACGCCATCGACTGGGCCTCGCGGCCGTGGGGTCAGAACTCGTTCGACCACATGCCGGCTGCGGTCATCGGTGCGTCGATGGGACAGATCGGGACCGCTGTAGCGCAGCAGAGCCTGCGGGGGGTGCTCAGTTTCTGCAACGCCCGGCAGATGACAGCGCCTGAGGCCTACATCCACTTCCGGCCAGAGTCCTACACCGAGTCCGGCGAGGTCACCGACGAGGCGACGGCCGAGTTCCTCCGTACCTTCATGCGGGAGTTCCGTATCCATGTCGAGCGGGTCCTGACGGTCCTACCGCGACCCTGACGGCTGCCGACGGATCACTCAGCGCAGTGCGTATGTCGCCAACGAGACAGCGACGTAGTGGGCGACGAAGGCCAAGATCGTGAAGGTATGGAACACCTCATGGAAGCCGAACCATGCCGGGCTCGGATTCGGCTTCTTCAACGCGTAGACCACGCCGCCGAGGGTGTAGAGCACACCGCCGATCACCACCAGGCTCAACGTCGCGATCGCGACCGGGGTGCTCATCTGTCGGGCGCCCTCGACGAAGTCGGGAATGAAGAACACGGCAAACCAGCCGAGCCCGATGTAGATCGGCGTGTAGAGCCATCGCGGGGCACCGGTGAAGAAGACCCGGAAGAGCACGCCGAGGAGCGCACCGCACCAGATGCCCGAGAGCAGCCAGACGCGGGGATTGCCGTTGAGCAACAGCATCGCGAAGGCGGTGTAGGTACCGGCGATCAGAATGAAGATGTTCGAGTGGTCGAGTCGGCGCAGCAGCGCCCAGACGGCCGGCTGCCACGTGCCGAGGTGGTAGATCGCCGAGACGCCGAACAGCAACAGGGCAGAGGCGATGAAGACTGCCGAACCCGCCTTCGTGCCGGGCGACGGCGAAAGGGTGATCAGCACGATCCCGGCCACTACGACGAGCGGGACCGTGCCTGCGTGGAGCCACCCGCGAAGCCGTGGCTTGAGTTCGGCCATCTTGTCGGCCATCACGATCAGGGCCGCGTCGTGGTCGAGAAACTTATTCACGAGGTCATCATGCCCCCCCTGGGGGCGCCGGTTCGACCGTCGCTGCGTTGACATCGCGACCGCTCATGACGTTGTATATACATATACCGATTCGGCATAGTTTTAACCGGTGTACGTCGTAGAGAGTGGGAACGCGTGGACTTCGAGCTCGACTCAGACCAGCGAGCGTGGCGTGAGGAGGTCCGGGCCTTCCTGCGCACGCATGTCACCCCGGAGTTGCGGGCCGAGCTGGCCGCCCATGACCTCGAGGTCCTTGACGGTGAACTCGCGAAGTTCCGTCGCGCCATCGGCGAGCAGGGCTGGTTCGGCCTCAACTGGCCGGTCGAGTACGGCGGCCTGGGGCTGGGCCCGATCCACCAGCACCTGCTGGTCAGCGAGTTCGAGTACTGGGGAGTCCCTGGTCCGGATCTCACCGTGACGTCGGTGGCGCCGATGATCATGCGCCACGGCACCGACCGCAACAAGGATGAGTTCCTCCCGCCCATCGCTCGTGGCGAGATGGTGTGTGCGGTCGGCTATTCCGAGGCCGACGCCGGCACCGACCTGGCCAGCCTGCGCACCCGCGCCGTCCTCGAAGGGACGATGGAGGACGGCACCTGGGTCATCAACGGCGCCAAGATCTGGAACAGCGGTGCCCAGCGGTCCACCCACGAGTGGTTGTGCGTGCGCACCGACCAGGATGCCCCCAAGCACCGGGGGATCTCGGTCATCATCGTGCCCGTCGACGCTCCAGGCGTATCGATCCGCCCGCTGATCGCCTGGTCGGGCTACCGCACCAACGAGGCGTTCTTCGACAACGTCCGCGTCCCCGCCTCCAACCTGGTCGGCGAGGTCAACAAGGGTTGGCGCTACATCACCCGCGCCCTGGACCTTGAGCGCGGAGCACTGACCAACGCCGGTGACCTGCGCCGGGCCGTCGACGACCTGCTGGACCTGGCCCGTCGTCCTCGTCGCGACGGCGTCGTACCTGCCCACGACGCAGCCGTCACCCGCCGACTCGCGCAGCTCGATGCCGACGTCGAGGTGGCCACCCTGATGGGGTTCGAAGCGGCCTCGATGCTCGCAGAGGGCACCATTCCGAGCATCGAGGTGAGCACCGAGAAGATCTTCACCAGCGAACTGCGCCAGCGCATCGCCGAGGTCGCTCTCGACCTGCTCGGGCCCGACGGACTGCTGGGCCACCTCACCCCCGACGCCCCCGACGACGGCCGCTTCGAGCGGCTCTACCGGATCGCTCCGCTGATGCGCTTCGGAGCCGGCACCAACGAAGTGCTGCGCGACGTGATCGCGCAGCGCGGCCACGCCATGCCGTCCTACGGACGCTGAGGAGAACACATGTTGCTCGTCGTCACTGAGCAGGAGCGCGACCTCTCGGCCGCCCTGCGTCATCTACTCACCACCCACTGCACGACCGATGTGGTCCGCCAGTCCCTGACACCGAGCAGGGATCAGTTCCCCCAGGAGTTGTGGCAGGCGTTGGTCGCTGCCGACATGCTTGCGCTGCCCTTCCCCGAAGAGTTCGGCGGTGCCGGCGGCACCCTCGACGACCTCGCGGTCTTTGCCGTCGAGGCGGGGCGGACTCTGTGCCCGAGCGTCGTGCTCGGCACCCTCCATCTGGGCCTTGCGGTCAACGCCCTGGGCAACGACACCCAACGCGGATGGCTGTTGCCAGCGATCTGTCGCGGCGAGATCCGTGGCGCGGTCGCCCTGCACAGCCCCTACGACGCCACCGACGTGCGGCCGCGCCTCACCGCCGAGTCGGTGACCACTCCCGACGGTCCCGTCTTCGAGGTCAGCGGGGAGATCGACTACGTCGATGACGCCGACCACGCACAACTGATGCTCCTCACGGCTCGTGTGCAGTCATACGGCGAACCGGGGCACACCGTCGGCCTGCTGGTCGACCCGGCCAGCAAGGGCATCGAGATGACGCGGTTGCCCACCAGTGACGGTGACCGCTGGCAGCGACTGCGGCTGGACCGCGTACGGGTCGCGGCGGCCGACGTGCTGGCCGGGCCCGACGACAGTGGCCTGGCAGCCGATGACCTGCGTCGGATCGCCCTGACGATCCGGGCGCTGCAATGCCTCGACATGGTCGGTGGCGCCCAGGCAGTGCTCGAGCGCACGGTGGCCTACACCTCCACCCGCGAGCAGTTCGGGCGACCGATCGCGTCCTTCCAGGCCGCCCAGCATCTCGTGGCCGACATGCACATCGCCGTACAGTCGGCCAGGTTGGCGGCACGTAGCGCCCTCTTCTGGCTGGGCCGCGGACAGCTCGCGACCCGGGAGACGGCCATCGCGGTGATGCATGCCGCCACCGCCTACCGCCGCATCACGCTCAACGCCCACCAGTTGCACGGGGGAATGGGGTACGTAGTGGAGACCGACCTCTACCTGTGGTCTGAGCGAGCACGCAGACTCGGCGTCCACGGTGGTGGCCCCGACGTGGCCGGTCGCTGGCTGGAACGGGAGATCGGCCTTGGCTGAGCAGCGGCCGTCCGGCCAGGTCCTGTCCGGAGTGCGCGTCCTCGACCTGTCCCGCTGGGTCGCCGGCGAGTACGCCACCAAACTGTTCGGAGACTTCGGTGCCGACGTGGTCAAGGTGGAACGCCCCGGTGAGGGCAGTCTGACTCGTCAGTTCGGTCCGTTCCCCGATGACGAACCCGACCTCGAGCGCAGCGCGCTCTTCCTCCATCTCAACACCAACAAGCGTTCTGTCGCCCTGGACCTGCGTGCCGACGCCGACCGCGAGGTCCTTCTGGAGTTGGTGCGCCGGGCCGACGCCGTCGTCGAGTCGTTCCGGCCCGGACATCTCGAGTCGCTGGGCCTGGGTCCCGACGTCCTGCGGGAGCAGAACCCGAAGCTCGTCCTGACCCGCATCAGCGCGTTCGGCCAGACCGGTCCCTACCGCGACCGGGAGGCCAGCGGCCTGGTGTTGCAGGCTGCCGGGGGACCGATGCGCGCCACTGGCCAGGCCGACCGGGCGCCCCTGCGTAAGCCGGGCCTCCTCGAGCACTACACGGTGGGCCGCACCGCGGGGCAGGCCACCATGGCCGCCCTCTTCCGAGCCCGACGCACGGGGCAGGGCGCAACGATCGACGTGTCCGGTCAGGAAGTGCTGTTGGCTGGAGCCGACCGACGCGCGTCCTACCTGCTCTCCGCGTCCTACTCGGGCATCACCGCCCCCCGCGGCGCGCGTAGCCCGCACCGCCACGGCGCGACCTTCACCGGCCCGTTCCGCGCGGCCGACGGTTTCGTCATGGTCTATGTCACCAACGTGGCCTTCTGGAACAGGTTCGTGAACCTGATCGCAGTCGACGATCCGGCGTTCCGCGAGCGATTCCTGGATCGCCAGACGGTTCTGGGCGTCGACCGGGAGGACTTCCTCGCCTATGTCACCGCTTGGGTCGCGGCTCGACCCAAGATCGAGGTGATGGAGGCCGCCGAGGCGGCCCGCATTCCGGTAACCGCCTACCTCTCGGTCTCCGAGGTGATGGCGCACCCGCACTTCCGTGACCGCGGGGCGTTCGTCACCGGCGACCACCCCGTCGCCGGTCGGTTGGAGTACGCCGGCCCGCCGTGGCGGATGGAGCGCGGCTACGCCCTGCGTCATACGGCGCCCCTGCTCGACCAGCACGGCACCGAGGTGCGCGACGAGCTCGACCGAGCGGAGGCCCCAGCATGAGTACGTCCACCGACCTACCCCTGGACGGGATTCGGGTCCTCGACCTCACCGTCGTCTGGTCCGGTCCGGGCGCCACCGCGCTGCTCGGTGACCTTGGCGCCGAAGTGGTCCGGGTCGAGGGCAACGACCGCCTCAGTCGCCAGGTCTCGGCCAAGGTGACCAAGGAGTCGTTCGAGAAGACCGGCTACCACGGCGGTACCTACCCCGACAAGGATCCCGGTGCCCGCCCCTACGACCGGTCGGCGCTCTTCAACTGGCACGCGCGCAACAAGCTCGCCGTGTGCATGAACCTCGACACCCCCGAGGGGCACCAGGGGTTCCTCGACCTGGTCGCCGTCAGCGACGTGCTGGTCGAGAACAACTCCAACGGAGTCCTGGAGAAGCTCGGCATCGGCCACGAGCGGCTGCTCGAGCTCAACCCCCGCCTGGTCGTGGCCCGGATGCCGCCCCTGGGGATGACCGGGCCGATGAGCAACTACCTCGGCTACGGACCCAACTTCAACAGCCTGGTCGGCATCGCCGCGATGGACGGCTACGAAGGTGACGAGCCCGACTCGGCCGGCGAGAACTACCACATGGACGAGGCCTCCCCGGCCGGGCTGGCCTTCGCAGTACTGGCAGCCCTGTGGGACCGCGAAAGCACTGGGCGTGGCGGCCTGGTCGAGTTCGCCCAGGCGGAGGCCGTGATGGCCGAGGTGGGGGAGTTCTTCCTTGACCACCAGTTCAACGACCGCGACCCGGTCGTTCGGGGCAACTCCGACCCGTGGGCGGTGCAGGACGTGCTGGCCGTGCAGGGCGACGACCGCTGGGTGGCGGTGACCATCCGCGACGACCGTGACTGGGCGGCGCTGATGAGCGTCCCCGGCCTCGGTGCTGATGCTCGACTCCCCGGAGCCGACGCCGACGGTGCCACCCGACGGGACGCGACCACCGCGATCCGCACCGTGCTTGCCGAGTGGTGTGCCGCCCGCGAGGCCGAAGAGGTCGTCACCACCCTGCAGGCGGTCGGCATTCCTGCCGGCGAGGTGATGAGTGAGCCCCAACTGCTCGAGGACGAGCACCTGATCGCTCGCGGCTGGTGGCAGGAGCGCAGCCACCCGTCCGTCGGCACCCATCGCTACCCGGGCCAGCCCTGGCGCAGCGACGACATGGAGCTCGCCTATGGGCGGCCCTTGCCGGGGTTCGGCGAAGACAACGAATACATCTACCAAGACGTCCTGGGCTATTCCCAGGAGCGGTACGACGACCTGGTGGCGCGCGGTCTCGTGACCGACCACCAGTTGGCGTGAGAGGAAGACATGACGGACTTGATCCCGGCCGAGGCGGCCGCTCAGATCGGCAAGATCGCCGCGACCGCGACCGGCGAGGTGAACCGACGTGACTGGCAGCGTTGGGCGGTGTCGGTAGGTGAGGACAACCCGCTGTGGTTCGACGCCGAGCATGCGCGCGCTCACGGCTACGACGACGTCATCGCGCCGCCGCTGTTCGTGCAGTACTCGATCCTGGGTGTCACCCCGCTCGCTCAGCTGCGTCCCGACGGCTCGTCGGGGGCAGCCTCGGGCAACCTCGCGTTCCCCGACGCCCCGCGGCGGATGGCCGGCGGCGAGAGCACGACGTTCCACCTGCCCTGCTATCACCGCGACGAGATCACGATGGAACGACGGGTCGAGTCGATCGTGCAGAAGGAAGGTCGGTCGGGGCCGTTCGTCCTGGTCACCTGGCGCACGACCTACACCAACCAGCGAGCCGAACTGGTGGCCGAGGCCACCACGTCGATGATCGCCAAGCCGTGACGGAGGAGAGCGGAATGCCTGATCTTCAGCCTGCCCAGTTGCACCACGAGGACGTCTCGGTGGGCGACGAACTGCCCGTGCTGACCGTCCAGGTCGATGAGACCCAGATGTTCTTCTTCAGCGCAGCCACCTACAACGGGCACCGCATCCACTACGACCACACGTGGGCGCGAGACCGCGAGGGCTACGACGACGTGCTCGTCCAGGGCCCCCTGCAATCAGCACTGCTGGCACGGGCCGTCACCGACTGGATCGGTGGCGCGGGGCGACTGGTGAAGTTCTCGGCGCAGAACCGCGCCGTCGCGTTCCCCGGCCAGGACCTGTCCTTCGGTGGCCGGGTCATCGCTACTCGGGTCGAGGACGGCCGCGGCCTGGTCGACCTGGAAGTGGCCGGTCGTCGTGGCGACGACGTGCTGATGCCCGGCACTGCCACGGTCGAGTTGCCGCTACGCGATGCGGCGGTCGTCTGATGGGCCTGCGCGGCGACGCCGCGATCGTCGGCATCGCGGAACTGCCCGCCGAGAAGAAGCAGAGTGGGCCGCCGCGCTTCACGATCGACCAGTACGCCCACTTGGCGAAGTTGGCGCTCGACGATGCGGGGCTGCCCGCCTCGGTCGTCAACGGACTGGTCACCCACGGCATCCAGGAGTCCGACATGTTCGCCCCGGCGACACTCTCGGAGTACCTCGGGATGCCGCTGGACTTCGGCGAACGCGTCGACCTCGGTGGTGCTACCGCGGCCGGGATGGTGTGGCGCGCCGCGGCCGCGATCGAGCTCGGTGCCTGTGAGGCCGTGCTCTGCGTAGTGCCCGGGTCGCTGATGCTGCCGCGCTCCGAACGCCGGGCCCCGGCATCGGGCTCCCCGCTCTGGTACGGCGCCTCGAGTGGCAAGTACGGCTCACCCCAGGCGGAGTTCGAGATCCCCTACGGCAACGTCGGGCAGAACGCGCCCTATGCCCAGATCGCGAATCGGTACGCCGCAGAGTTCGGCTATGACCCGCGAGCGACGGCCAAGATCGCGGTCGACCAGCGCACCAACGCCTGCAGCCACCCCGACGCCGTGTTCCACGGCAAGCCGCTGAGCGTCGACGACGTGCTGGCCAGCCCGATGATCGCCGACCCGATCCGGATGCTCGAGGTGGTGATGCGGGTCCAGGGTGGTGCCGCCGTACTGCTCACCAACGCCGACCTTGCCAGCAAGGCGCGCAACCGCCCGGTGCGGGTCACCGGCTTCGGTGAGCATCTGGCGTTCAAGACACCGACGTATGCCGAGGACCTGGTCCGCACCCCGATCGCCCGCGCTGCGGATCGAGCCTTCGAGATGGCTGGCCTGGAGCGCGCCGACGTCGACATGGCCTCCCTCTACGACTGCTACACGATCACCGTGCTGATGACCCTGGAGGATGCCGGCTTCTGCCCCAAGGGCACCGGCATGCAATGGGTCAACGACCACGACCTCACCTTCCGCGGCGACTTCCCGGTCAATACCGCGGGCGGTCAGTTGTCGTTCGGCCAAGCAGGCATGGCCGGCGGCATGCACCACGTCGTCGACGCAGCACGTCAGGTGATGGGTCGAGGCGCGGACGCGCAGGTGGCCGACTGCGACACCGCTTTCGTGACCGGCAATGGCGGCATCATGAGCGAGCAGGTCGCGCTGCTCCTCCAGGGCGAGTGAGGGACACCATGACGACACCGAGCACCGAGAAGGCCGTCGAACCGCGGCCCCAGCCCGAGGCCACGCCGGTCTCGCAGCCCTACTGGGATGCGTTGCGCGAGCACCGGATCTCGATCCAGCACTCTCCATCGGCGGATCAGTGGGTCTTCTATCCCCGGTTGCTGGCTCCCGGCACCCTGGCCGACGACCTGGAGTGGCGCGAGATCTCCGGCGCCGGGACCCTCTACACCTTCACCGTGGCCGAGCGTCCCACCGCACCGCCGTGGGCCGACCGGGTGCCGCAGCTGCTGGCGGTCGTCGAGTGGGATGAGGGACCGCGCGTCAGCACCGAGCTGGTCGAGGTGGACCCGGCCGACATTCGCATCGGGATGCGGGTCAGTCCCGTCTTCCACGACGACCCCGAGTCCGGGATGACGCTGCTCCACTACCGACCGGCCGAGTAACGAGGGGCCTTCAGTAGGACAGTCGCCGGCTGCTGAGTTCGGCGGCGGCGTCGCGGGTAAGTGCACCGATCTCGCCATAGCGCTCGGGCGTGAAGCGGGTGTCGGGACCACTCACGACCACCGCTCCGATCGGGTGCTCG
>JARICB010000293.1 GCA_029264225.1 Nocardioides sp.
GGGTGCGCAACGCAGCGGCGGGGTCGCGGGTGAGCAGCCGGGTCGTCTCCGCATGGTTGTTGAACACCTGCCGGTCCGGTGCCAGCTCTCGCAGACCCATGACGGCGCGGAGCGGCTGGTGGCGCACCGGGCGGTCCCAGTTGTCGCGGACCGTGAGCAGCGGGTCATCCACTTCGATGGTGTGGGTGCCGACGAGCATGACGTCGCACTCGGCCCGGAGTCGGTGGGTGTCCTGTCGGGCCGGTTCGCTGGAGATCCAGCGGCTGGTGCCATCTGCGGCGGCGCTGCGGCCATCGAGGGTGGTAGCGAACTTCCAGGTCACGAACGGGCGCCCATGGGCCAGGGCGAAGGTCCAGGCCCGGTTGAGCTGCGCAGCCTGCGCCGCCATGAGTCCGCTCTCGACGTCGATCCCGACCGCGCGCAATGCCTCGGCTCCGCCCGCGGCCTCCGGGTTGGGGTCGCTCTGGGCGAAGACGACCCGGCGGACGCCGGACTTGATCAGGGCCTCGGTACACGGGCCGGTGCGGCCGGTGTGGTTGCACGGCTCGAGAGTGACCACCGCCGTGGTCGGGCGCGCGGCGTCGCCGGCTTCGGTCAGGGCCGCCACTTCGGCATGCGGCGTACCGGCCCCGCGGTGGAAGCCTTCGGCCAGGACCGCCCCCTCGGCGTCGAGCAGTAGGCACCCGACGCGGGGGTTGGGCCCCAGTGCGACACCGGGCGTCGCGGCGATCTGGAGGGCGCGCGTCATCGCTGCCTGCTCCGCTGGTGTCGCGCTCATCGCTACCCCTCTGGTCCGTGACGGGACTCTGGGGCGCGGGCGCAGACGTCTCTTCAACGGCTGTCGATGCGTGATCTTCTCATCCGGACTTTGACCGTCGGTCCAGGAATTTCACCTGATCAACCGGCCACTGGCTGTGGACGGGTCGCGGACTTTAACCGCCGGTGCGGATTTTCACCGCCCCCAGAGCACGCTCTTGCTCCGCCAACTCTGCCACAGGCCTCCACGCCCCGGCACAGGTGTCCAGATGTGACGCCGCCGAGCCACTCCCAGCCTCGGGTCGCTCCAACGCGGAGACGCGTAGACGCGCGGACCTTGGTCGGGGACCCCACCCGACGCCACGCCTGCGCGCGACAACCGTGGGGACCAATGTCCGCGCGTCTACGACGTCACTGCCGCTCAGCCGGTCCGGCCCGGTCGCGAGGAGGATCAGGAACCGACGGCGGCCGCTTCTGCCGTGGCCTTCAGTTGGCGCACCATCGCGTCGGGGTCGGCAGCCGAGTAGACGGCCGAACCGGCGACGAACACGTCGGCCCCGGCCTCGGCGCACCGCTCGATCGTCTCCAGGCTGACGCCGCCGTCGACCTGGAGCCAGGTCTCGACGCCATGCTTGGCCATCAGGGCGCGGGCCGTGCGGATCTTCGGCAGGCACAGGTCGAGGAACTTCTGGCCCCCGAAACCAGGCTCCACCGTCATGATCAACACCATGTCCAGCTCGGCCAGCAGCGCCTCGTAGGGCTCGATCGGCGTCGCCGGCTTGAGCGCCATGCTCGCCCGCGCACCCTGGTTGCGGAGCTCGCGGGCCAGCCGGATCGGCGCCTTCGTGGACTCGACGTGGAAGGTGACGCTGCTGGCGCCTGCCTCGGCATAGAGCGGCGCCTGGGTGTCGCAGTCCTCGATCATCAGGTGCGCGTCGAGCGGGATGTCGCTGGCCTTGCTCAGTGCCTCGACCATCGTCGGACCGAACGTCAGGTTGGGCACGAAATGGTTGTCCATGACGTCGACATGGACCCAATCGGCGCTGGGGATACGGCCGATCTCCTCCCCCAGCTTGGCGAAGTCGGCGTTCAGGATGGACGGCGTGATCTGGATTCCCACAGACCTCAGCCTAGGGCCAGCGCCCGGCATGGCCCGGCCGGTGTCCGTCGCCTGCACTCAGCACAGTCAGTCTTCGGGATCGATAGGCGGGTCGGCGCCGGCGGCCTCGTCGCGGTCGGCCCACTCGAGCAGGGGCCTGAAGTCGAAGACCGCGTCGTCGATGCCCCCATGCAGGTCACCGAGCTCGGCGAAACGGGCGGGCATGGTGAAGATGGTGAAGTCGTCGGGCGCACAGTCGTTGATCTCGTCCCAGCGGACGGGTGCGGAGACTCGGGCGTTGGGTACGCCGCGCACCGAGTAGGCCGCGGCGATCGTGTGGTCCCGGGCGTTCTGGTTGTAGTCCACGAAGAGCTGCTCGGGGGCACGATCCTTGCGCCACCAGGCGGTCGTGACCTCGCCACCGGCTCGGCGTTCGACCTCGCGGGCGAAGGCGAGTGCCCCGCGGCGTACGTCTGCGAAGGGGTGGTCGGGCTTGATCCGCACATAGATGTGCAGCCCCGAGCCGCCACTGGTCTTGGGGAACCCGACCGCCCCCAGGTCGTCGAGCACCTCGTGTGAGAGGTGGGCGATGCGCTGCACCGTCTCCCAGTCGCACTCCGGGCCGGGGTCGAGGTCGATGCGCCACTCGTCGGGCTTCTCGGTGTCGGCACGTCGGCTGTTCCACGGATGGAACTCGACACTCGACATCTGCACGGCCCAGATCACCTGGGCGAGCCGGGTCACGCAGAGTTCGTCGGCGGTGCGATTCCACCGCGGAAAGGACAACTGCACCGTCTCGACCCACGGCGGCGCGCCCGCGGGGATTCGCTTCTGGTGCACCTTGGGGCCGGAGAGCCCCTTGGGAAATCGGTGCAGCATGCACGGCCGCTCGTAGAGCGCGTTGACGATGCCGTCACCGACGGCGAGGTAGTAGTCGACCAGGTCGAGCTTGGTGGCACCGGAGTCTGGGAAGTAGACGCGATCGGGGTTGCTGACCCGCACGGCCACGTCGTCGACCTCGACCTCGACACTGGGGGACTTCGACGCCATGGCGTCCAACCTAGGTCCTCGCAGACGCTGCGTCGATCACTGCGTGACGGTGACCAGGACGGGGTCGGTAGCGCCCTCATCGGCGTATTCGCTCTGCGGACGGAGCCAGCGGTATTCCTGCGTGCGGGTGGCCGTGACGCGGGTGCGTGAGGCACCGTCGGGCTCGGTGTAGGTCAGCGGCGACACGTCGGTCCACTCCCCCTGGCCCGGTGCACGCGCCTGCAGGATCAACGGGTCGCCGGTGACACGACCCAAGGGGTCGCTCACTGTGCCGGCGAAGGTGACTTCTTGTCCCACGCCGATCTGCGTGGTCGAGGCCGTCATGGTGGTGGTCAGACTGAGGCCCTCGAAGTCCCACGTGCGGCCATTGCCTCGCACCGCATCAAGGTTGAAGGCGTGAGCGTCGCAGCCGAAGCCGGTCACCAGGTAGCCGGGGCCGTCACCATGCCGTGCCACGAAGTCGGCCGGTGTCGACGACTCGCTCGCCACGACCTGCCCGGTGCTCACCTTGACCTGCTGCCACTGGTAGGTGAGCGCCGCGTTGTCGACGTGCTGCCAACTCGCGGGTGCGACCACCAGAGCTGCCCGGCCCCGCCACAGGTAGCCCAGCGGGGTGTCAGCTGTTGCGACCCCGAGGTAGGACGCACCGCTGGTGCCGGCCTCGGCACGGACGTCGAGCCCGGCATGAAGGGCGCCGAGGGAGAGGAACGAGATGGTCGGACCGGAGGCAGATCCCGCACCACCGGGCACCAGGCCGAAACTGCGTCGCCCCAGCGGTGCCTGCTGGGGACCGAGGTTGATCCGGGTGGTCGGCGGTGCCGCGTCGGCGTCGAGCGCCTCGCATCCGACGTAGGTCAGATACATCCCGTCCAGGGCGGATCCTGGGCCGGTCATGGTCGTCACGTCGCCCGCGTCGGCGAAACTCACCGTCGTCGTGACTGACGTCAACGCAACTGTCGTCGAGGTGGAGAGCGCGAGCGTGACCAGGGCCGTGGCCGCCATACGACGCATCACCCGAAATCCGCCCCCTCCGTGCCGATCTCTCAAGGATCGTTCCCCTGCCGTCCATCATCCACGCCAACCAGGGCTGTGGGAACAGCCGAGGCCTACGTGAATCTGGGGAAGTCCTGCTCAGAGGCGACGGATGGTCGCGATGAACATCGCGTCGGTTCCGTCGCGGTGCGGCCAGAGCTGACGTGTTTCCTCCACGACCGCGTCGGTGCGGCCGGCGAGGACTGCCGTCAGCGCCTCGCTGGTCTCGGCGAGCACCGGCGAACAGGTCGCGTAGACCACGACGCCGCCGGGTCGGGTCGAGGAGATAGCGGCATCGAGCAGGCTGCGCTGGAGCGGCACGAGCGTGTTGAGATCCTCCGGAGTGCGCCGCCAGCGGGACTCGGGTCGTCGTCGCAGTGCCCCCAGACCAGAACAAGGAGCATCGACGAGCACCCGGTCGAAGGTGTCTGCTGGCCAGGGCGGACGGGTGCCGTCGCCCACGACGACTCCGAGGAGCCCGGCCTTGGCGGCCCGGGTGCCGCGGACGACCAGTCGCGCCCGGTGCAGTTGAGGTTCATTGGCCAGCAGCCGGGCGCCACGTTGGGCCGCCAGGGCCGCCAGGAGCGCGGCCTTGCCGCCGGGTCCGGCGCACACGTCGAGCCAGCGCAGGTCGGGGCCCTCCAGGGCCGCGTCAGCCAGCGTGGTGGCAACGAGTTGGGAGCCCTCGTCCTGCACGCCCGCTCGGCCCTGCGCCACGGCCGGGATCCCCGAGGGGTCGCCGCCCGGCAGTTCGACGGCGTACGGCGACAGCGCGCCCCGCACTCCCCCGGCCTCGAGAAGTTCTTCGACGCTGGACAGCCCCGGGCGGGCAGCAAGCATCACCCGTGGCGCGGCGTTGTCGGCGTCGAGCAGGTCGGGCAACTCGGCGGCGTCGCCGAGCGCCTCCCCCAGCACCTCGACCACCCACCGCGGATGCGAGTGAGCGATCGAGAGGAACCCGGCCGGGTCCTTGTCGGGGTCGGGCGCAACGCGGGTAATCCAGGTAGCGAGGCCGTCGGCCGCGACCTTGCGCAGCACGGCGTTGGTCAGTCCCGTGGGGCCAACGCCAACGCGGGCGCGCACCAGATCGACACTGGTGCTGATCGCCGCGTGGTCGGGCACCCGCATGCCAAGTAGTTGGTGCACCCCCAACCGGAGGGCGTCGCGCACCTTGGCCTCGAGCTTCGGCTTGGTCAGGCAGGCATCGATGATGGCGTCATAAGTGCCCTGCCAGCGGATGGTTCCCGAGACCAGCTCGGTAGTGAACGCCGCGTCGCGGCCAGCCAGTTGGTGTTCGGCCAGCACCAGCGGCAGCGCGAGGTTGGCGTAGGCGTCCTCGACCCGCACTGCCTTCAGGACGTCGTAGGCCGCCAGCCGGGACGGGTCAACACGGCTATTGGCCATCGGCGAGGAACTCCTTGGTAAGTCGTTTCGGTGCCACGGCGATCCACGCGTCGCGGATCACCTCGCTCAGTTCGTCGAGGCCGAGCTCTCCGAGCCGCGACTGTTGGACGAGCACCGCATTGTGGTTGCGAAAATGGTCGATGGTGAAGAACGGCGTGCGGTCGTCCTCGACGAGCGCGGCCTTGTCGGCCGAGTTGGCGGTCCGGATGACCAGCAGGTCGTCGTACTCCTTGCCGGTCTGCGGGTCGAGGGCACTGCGATGAGGCTGCCGATACAGCACGAAGCCACGCCCCTTCTCGCCGATCGGCACCTTCCACGTCGGCACATCGCCCCACGACGTACCGAACTCGGTGCTGGGCAGCGCCGCACAGATCGCGTCGACGTCTGCGGGACGCGCCTTCCTGGTCACTGGGGCAGGCTAGCCGCTGGCGAGCGCGACCAGTCTCAGCAGGCCTGTCCGTAGACGCCGGCCCGCGTAGACGGAGCGTCCACCGGCAGCGTGTTCGGCGCAGCCAGGCTCCAATGCCTTACCCAGTCCATCTGCATACGGCTGACCTTCATGGCCTTGCCAGGCTTGGCCTTCAGGGTGAAGCGCACTGTCAGCGGCGTGCCGGAGAGCAGGTCGCCGCGGGCCTCGGTGTACACCACGTGGGCATCGATGAACCAGGAGATCCGTTCACGCGTCACCTCCACGGCATAGGTATGCCAGCGATCACGGCGCAGATCCATCCCGGGGTTGCGTGCCTTGTAGGCAACGTTGGGCAGGGTGCGCGCATAGACGTCGACCACCTTGCTCCCGGGGGCATAGCTGGCCAGGGCGATGTTGCGAGCACCGCAGTTCTCCGCGGTCCCTGCCGCGGGCACGAGCTCGGCCAGCACCTTGTAGCGGGCACCCGCGCGGCCGTACTGGCGGCTCCGCAGCCTGGTCTCCCAACGCCCCACCTCGGCACCCGCGCCCGCGAGGGTGGCGGTGAGATCGCCCTGCCCGGTCGCGTTGAGGGTGAGCATCCCGTTCTGGTGCACGACCTCGCCGGCACCGGCGCCCTGCCACTGCGGACCTGTCGGGCCGGAGTAGGGGGCCTCGAACTCCTCACGCCACACCACGCCCTTGTTCCACCACCCGTAGGTGGTGCCGGCGTGGATCGGGCCGGGCTCGGGCTCCGCGTGATCGGCCTGGGCGGGCACCACGGCCAGGAGTGCCACCATGACCGGAGCGACCAGCGCGGCAGCGAAGCCCCTCGTGCGTCGACCACGGGCAGGATGCGTGAGACGGCTCATGGGGCCTGACGGTACGCCGAGGGCCGGGGGCCAAGGAAGTTCAGGAGTCTCCCAGTCGAGCGCCCGGGGCGACAGTGACACCACGCGCCCAGTCGGCCGCACGCATCGACTTCTTGCCGAAGGCCTTCACCTCACCGAGTTCGACGGGGTCGCTGGCGGTGCCCACGAACACAGCGTTCTTGGTCACCTCGAGGACTCCCGGCTCGAGGCGCTCCCGCCCGCTGGTGATGGTGACGGCCCCGATCTTGAACCGCTCGCCCTCCCAGGTGCTCCAGGCGCCCGGCCCCGGGGTGCAGGCCCGCACACGACGGTCGACGCCGATCGCCGGTTCGGTCCAGCTGATCCGCGCATCCTCGACCATGATCTTGGGTGCCAGGCTGATGCCCTCGGCCGGCTGCTCGCGTGCCTCCAGGGAGCCGTCCTCGATGCCGTCGAGGGTGCGGACCAGCAGCTCGGCCCCGCCTTCGGCGAGCCGGGCGAGCAGATCGCCGGCGGTGTCGCTCGAGCGGATCCGCTCGGTCATCAGCCCGAAGGTCGGACCTGCGTCGAGCGCCTTGACGATGCGGAACGTCGTCGCACCGGTGACCTCGTCGCCGGCCCAGATCGAGTGTTGCACCGGCGCTGCGCCGCGCCAGGCCGGAAGCAGGGAGAAGTGCAGGTTGATCCAGCCGTGCTCGGGGATGTCGAGTGTCGACTGCGGCAACATCGCGCCGTAGGCCACCACCGGGCAGGCGTCGGGACGTAGATCGCGCAGGGCGGCCTGGAAGTCCGGCTCACGAGGGTGCTCCGGCTTGAGGACTGGCAGAGCGAGCTCGTGGGCCCGCAGCGCGACCGGGCTCGCGACGAGTCTGCGGCCACGACCCGAGGGGGCATCGGGTCGGGTCACGACACCGACGACTTCGTGCTGGGAGGCGAGAAGCGCTTCCAGGGCGGGCAGCGCCACCTCGGGGGTGCCGGCGAAGACGACCCTCATCGGCCGAACCCGAACGTCGCGTGCGGGCTGACTTTTACCGTGGGTTGCTCGAGGCCGAACCACTCGGACTCACGGATCTCCTTCATGGCGGCCTTCCGGGCGTCGGTGTCGAGCTTGTCGATGAACAGGATGCCGTCGAGATGGTCGGTCTCGTGCTGGAGCGCGCGGGCCAACAGTTGCGAGCTCTCGATCCGCTGCGGTTCGCCGTACATGTCGAAGCCGGTAGCGATGACCGACAGCGCGCGCAGGCACTCGTAGGTGATCTCGGGCAGGCTCAGGCAGCCCTCGGCGCCGTCCTGGGTCTCGTCGCTGAGCGACAGCGTCGGGTTGATGAGGTGGCCGACCTGGCCCTCGACGTTCCAGGAGAAGACCCGCAACCCGACGCCGATCTGGGGAGCCGCGAGTCCGGCACCGGGGGCGGCGAGCATCGTGTCGGTGAGGTCCTGCACCAGCGTGCGGATCTCCTTGTCGAAGTCGTCGACCTCTATCGCGCGCTTGCGCAGGATCGGGTCTCCGAACAATCGGATGGGCTGAACGGCCACGTGCGGCTTCTCCTTGGTCGGGGGCGCAGCAAGTCTAGGCAGCGGGGAGACTGCTCCACGAAAGGGCGTTGGCTGCGAGGTCGATCAGAACCTCAGCGGGTCGACCTGGATGCGTACGGCGTCGAGCTTGCGGGCGCTGCGGACCCGCTGCAGTTCGCCCAGCGCAGCAGCCAGTGCCTCGGCCGAGGCCAGTGGCACCCGGATCACGGCCCGTTGCTCGTCCCTGCCACTTCGGGCGTCGGTGAACCCCTTGCCGTCGGAGGCCACCGGCACCGGGCCAAGCACTTCGGCCACCTCGGGCAGCGACAGCAGCGTCAGCGCGTCGTCGAGCGCGCCCGGCTCCCCCGTGATCGTGGCCAGCGCCGCTGCGGGAGGCAGGTGGGCCGCGGCCCGTTCGGCGAGCTCGCGCTCGGCGAAGCCGGCCGGGTCCCAGCGAACGAGGGCCTGCAGCACCGGGTGTCCCGGGTCGCCCACTGCGACGACGCGGCCGCCGGGACGCACTAGGCCGGCTGCTCCGAGCCAGCGGCGCAGGGCTTCCTCGGGGGCCCGCAGGTCTTCGCGGGCCAGGGTTAGCCAGGTGTCGAGGATGACGACCACTGCGTAGCCGCCTTCGGCCACCGGCTCGGCTCCGACCGTGGCAACGACGATGTCGGGTCGGGCTGAGACCTGGGGCAGCACCCGATCGCCACTCGAGCTGCGAATCGTCGTACCGGCAAAGCTGCGGCCGAGTTCCTCGGCGGTCCGCGCCTCGCCGCGAACGGGCGCACGGAGCCCCCGGTGGCCGCACTCGCGGCAGGCCCACGCGTGGTCGGCCGTGCCGCACCATCGGCAAGTAGGTGGGGTGGTCGGGCCGCCCAGCACGAGTGGGCCGGCGCAGGTGGCGCAGCGGGCGGGAGTGCGGCAGCGCTCGCAGGCCAACGACGGCGCGTAGCCGGCACGCGGAGTCTGAACGAGCACGGGCCCTGTCTTGAGGCCCTCGCGGATCGCCTCGAAGGCCGGTCTCGGGATGCGCGAGCCGACGGCGCGATCCTCCGCAGGCGCGATGTCGACGCGGGCTCGTTGGCGAATCACGGTCCTCGGAGAAACGAGTTCATTGGCCCATCCGGACCGGAGCAGCACCTCGGCCTCGCAGGTGCGCGCGAAGCCGGCAAGCATCATCGCCGTCTCCTGCTGTCGGGCACGTAGCACCAGCATCTCGCGCACGTGCGGGTAGGGCGCGCGCGGCTCGGCGTGCAGGTCGTCGCCGTCATCCCAGATGACGAGAAGACCGAGGTCCTGCACGGGTGCGAGGGCAGCCGAGCGGGTGCCGACCACCACTCTGCGAGCACCCCGCGAGACCGCGAGGAAGTCGCGGTAGCGCTGCGCCGGTCCCGCGTCGGCGCTGAGGACGACGTGCTGGTCCGCGCCTAGGATCATGGTCATCGCGGCCGAGACCCGGTCGGCGTCGCGCTGGTCGGGCACACAGATCAGCGACCCCCGGCCGCCCGCCAGCGTCGCGGCGGCGGCGTGGGCCAGCATCGCCGAGCGGTACGCCGGGGCACGCGGCGACGTCGTGCGCCTCGCCGTACCTCCGCGCCATGCCAAGACCGAGAAGGAGGAGTCCCCACCCGCTCCTCCGTTGCCGAGCCCGCCAGACCTGCAGGCCTGGGGGCACGTCACCCACGGCGCGACGTTCCTCCAGCACCTGTCTGGCGGTGGCTCCCCACGCGCGGTGTGGAACGCCGCACCCGGC
>JARICB010000313.1 GCA_029264225.1 Nocardioides sp.
TCGGGGCGCACGGAGTCGAGGGACACGTTGATCCGGTCCAGGCCCGCCTCGCGCAGCGCCGAAGCGGTCCGGGTCAGGCCCAGCGCGTTGGTGGTCAGCGACGTTTCGACGCCGAGTGCGTGGGTACGTCGCACGATGTCGACCAATCCCCGGCGCACCAAGGGCTCGCCGCCAGTGAAACGCACCTCGGTAATACCCAGGCGCCTCACGCCGATCTCGATCAGCCTGACCACTTCGTCGTCGGTCAGGGTCTCATCGGCCGGCAGCCAGTCCAAGCCCTCAGCGGGCATGCAGTAGGAACATCGCAGGTTGCACCTGTCGGTCAACGAGACGCGCAAGTCCGTGGCTACACGTCCGAAACGGTCTGCCAAAGGGGTGCTCACCTGGCCAGTGTAGGCGGGCTGTGGTTGGCAGAGGATGGCCGGATAGCATCGGCGCGTGCGTCGCTTCCGGTTCCTGCTGAGTCGCCGCTGGGTGCTTTTTCTTGTTGCCGTCATTGTGCTGGCGGGGGTCGCCTGGCGGCTGGGCGAATGGCAGTTCCACCGGCTCGAAGATCGCAAGGACCGCAACGCGATCATCGAGCGCAACGAGGCGGCGCCTCCCGTCGACGTGGCCGACGTCATGAGCCGCGAAGGCTCCCTCTCCGCCCAGGACGAGTGGAAACGCGTCACGGCCACCGGCACCTACGCACCCGACGACACGGTGGTGGTCCGCTACCGCACCCGTGACGGCGCGGCCGGGGTAGACGTTGTCGTCCCTTTGGAACTTCGCGACGGCTCGAGCGTGTTGGTTGATCGAGGCTGGTTCGGCACCGACAACCGCGGTGCCACACCCGACGACGTGCCCGCTCCCCCGGCCGGTGAGGTCACCATCGAGGGCTGGGTCCGCATCAACGGCACCGGAGACAGCACCGCAGTCAATGAGCAGTCCACCCGCGCGATCAACAGCGACCGGATCGCGGAAGCGTTGGGCCGCGACATCCGGCCCGGATTCATCGACCTGCGCTCGGAGTCGCCGGCACCGGCCGAGCCGCTGCGTCCCCTCGCACTGCCCGAGCTCGACAGCGGGCCGCACTTCTTCTACGGCCTCCAGTGGTGGTTCTTCGGCCTGCTGGCCCTGTTCGGCTTCGGCTACCTCGTCTACGACGAGGCACGCGGAGGCCGTGGCCAGGTGCGCGGTACCCGTCGGAGCGAACCGCCGTCACAGGGAGCGCAGCATCCCACCGTCGACGGGCAGCATGACGCCAGTCAGGAATGACGCCGCGGGCGAGAGCAGGAAAGCTGCGGCCCGACCGAATTCCGCGGGCTCGCCATAACGACCCAGCGGAATCGTCTGCTCCGCGGCCTCCCGGGCCGCCAGAGCGTCGCCGGTGGACTCGTCGAGCTCGGCCACCCGCTCTGTGCCGATCCGCCCCGGCAGCAACCCGTTGACGCGGACTCCACGGGGACCGAGTTCATCGGTCAGGGTCTTGGCCACCATCGCCAGGCCCGGTCGGAGTCCGTTGGAGATCGCCATCTCCGCCAGCGGTGCCCGCACGCTCGATGACAGGACGAGCGCAAGCGACCCGCCGCCACCGCCCCTGCCCAACGCATTGCCGATCTCCCGGCTCAGACGCACGGCTCCGAGGAACACCGACCCGAACGCCGTCGTCCACTCCTCGTCGGTGACGTCCAGCACGGTCCCCTTGGGAGGTCCTCCGACCGAGATCAGGGCCCCGTCGAGGCGACCCCACGCCTCCTGAGCGGCGTCGAGCAACAGCCCCGGGGTGGCCGCGTCGCTGTTGTCGGCCGCCACCGTGACGCAGGCGGGCCCGAGGTGGGCCCGTGCAACGGCAAGCGTATCGGCCGAGCGTCCTGAGAGCACCACTCGCGCCCCTTCCGCGACCAGCACCTCTGCGGTGGCCCGACCCAGCCCGCGGGCACCGCCGGTGATGATGAAGACGCGATCTGTGAGGTCGAGATCCATGGGGTCAGGCTACCGGCGAGGAGACAGCCCGAATCGTGTCGTCGCGGAACTGGGTGTCGTGCAAGGTGCGGTAGAGGCCACCGGCTTTCAAGAGTTCGGCGTGGGTGCCGCTCTGCACGACCCGGCCCGCCTCGAGCACCAGGATCAGGTCGGCGTTGCGCACCGTGGAGAGCCGGTGCGCGATGACCAGCGACGTGCGTGATTCCAACGCGGCGTCGAGGGCTCGTTGAACGGCTGCCTCCGACTCGGAGTCGAGGTGAGCCGTCGCCTCGTCAAGGACGACGATGGCCGGGGCCTTGAGCAGCAGTCGGGCGATCGCCAACCGTTGCCGCTCGCCACCGGAGAGCCGGTAGCCCCGGTCACCGACGACGGTGTCGAGTCCGTCGGGCAAGGAGCGCACCATTGAGGCGATCTGGGCCGATTCCAGTGCATCCCAGACCTGGCTCTCGTCGGCATCGGGTCGGGCGTAGAGCAGATTGGCCCCGATGGTGTCGTGAAACATGTGCGCATCCTGGGTGACGTAGCCGACCACGTCCTCCAAGGACTCCAGGCTGACGTCGCGGACGTCGACCCCGCCGACGCGCACAGCGCCGGCGGAGACGTCGTACAACCGGGCGACCAGGTGGGTAACGGTGGTTTTGCCGGCTCCGGACGGTCCGACGAGCGCGATCATCTGCCCGGGCTCGGCCACGAAGGAGACGTCGGCGAGGACCTGTTCGCTGGCACGCGACTCGGTACGGGCGACGGTCTCCAGCGATGCCAAAGAGACCTCGTCGGCACTGGGGTAGGTGAAGGCCACCTGGTCGAACTCCAACGACGAGGCGGTGCGGGGCAGCACCACCGCATCCGGCTTCTCCTCGATCAGCGACGGCAGGTCCAGGACCTCGAAGACCCGGTCGAAACTCACCAGCGCCGTCATCACGTCGATGCGCACGTTGGAGAGACCCTGAAGCGGGCCGAGAAGGCGCAGCAGCAGGATGCCGAGCGCTACCAGGGTGCCGACCGACAGTTCACCTTGGATCGCCAGGTAGCCGCCGATGCCGTAGACCAAGGCCGTCGCCAAGGACGGCAACAGCGTCATGGCCGCGAGGAACACGCGGGTCAGCAACGTAATGCGGACGCCCAGGTCTCGCACGACCGCCGCCTTCTCGGCATACATCGCATCCTCGTCGGCGCGACGTCCGAACAGCTTCAGCAGCATCGCACCGCCGACGTTGAAACGCTCGGTCATGGCATTGCCGAGGTCGGCGTTGCCATCCATCTGCTCGCGGGCCAGCCCAGCGAGCCGGTTGCTGACCCACCGTGAGGTGAGGAGTAGCAAGGGGAACAGCAGCAGACACGCCACCGTCACCTGCCAGCTCAGGGCCAGCATGGTGACGCCCACGACAACCGCCGAGATCGCGTTGGCGACCGTGCCGGAGAGCGTGGAGGTGAAGGCCCTCTGGGCTCCGATCACGTCGTTGTTCAGTCGGCTCACCAGCGCCCCGGTCTGGGTGCGCGTGAAGAACGCGAGCGACTGTTGCTGTACGTGGCCGAACACCTGGGTCCGCAGGTCGAAGATCAGCCCCTCACCGATGCGACTGGAGAGATAGCCGCCCAGTAGGCCCAGCACCGCATCGATGACCGCGACCACGGCCACAGCCACGGCCAACCAGATGACCAGACTGGTGTCGCCGGTGGCGATACCGTCGTCGAGGATGCGCTGCAGCAGCAGTGGGGGCAGCACCACCAGACCGGCGCCGGCCACGGTGACGACCAAGAAGGCGGCGATCACCTTCCGGTGCGGGCCCGCGAACGTCAACACGCGGCGCAGCGTCTTGCGCTCGATGCGCCCAGCGACCGCCGACCGATCCGAGCTCAGGTGGCGCCACGGTGCACCGCCTGCGCGTCCCATCATCGACATGTGTGTCCTCTCAGCCCGCCAGGGCCCGGAAGCGGCGCACCTGCGCCTCGCGTTCCAGTTGGCGCTGCTCGTCGAGGCTGCGATCGGCAGCCCCGTGCAACAACTTCTTGGTCTCGGTGACCACATCAGGCATCGGTGCGGCCAGGGCAGCGGCGAGATCGGCGACCGTGGCGTCGAGGTCTTCGGCACCGACTGCCACATTGGCCAGTCCGATGTCGACGGCCTCGCGCGCCCCCACCATTCGGGCGGTGGCGCAGATCTCGAGTGCCCTGGCGTAGCCAACGCTCTCGACCAGTGGCTTTGTTCCCGTCAGGTCGGGGACCAGGCCCAGAGCTGACTCCTTCATCGAGAACTGGGCGTCATCGCTGACCACCCGGAGGTCGCAGGACAGCGCCAACTGGAAGCCGGCACCGATGGCGTAGCCGCGCACCGCGGCGATCGAGACGAACCGGGGATCACGCAGGAACGTGAAGCCCTGCTGGAACTCATCGATGGCCGCCGAGGCGTCCTCGTCGCTGAGGGCCAGCAGCCCGATCACGCTTTCCTGCCCACCAGTGGCGTTGGGGTCGAGCATCGCCCGGTCGAGGCCAGCAGAGAAGGTGGCTCCGGCGCCCGTCACGACGACGACGCGAATGTCGTCGGGGATCTGTCGGCCGAGGTCGGCGAGGGCACGCCACATGGCCGGAGTCTGAGCGTTCCTTACCTCAGGCCGGTTCAGCGTGATGGTCGCCACCGGACCGTCCACGTCATACTTCAGACCAACGGAATCAAGATCGGGAAGCGTCATGCCCGAAGTCTGTCAGGACCGATCAGGCCAGCGAGACCAGGTCTGCGTAGTCCTCACTCCACAGGTCTTCGTCGCCGTCGGGCAGCAACAGCACCCGGTCCGGCTCCAGTGCCCGCACCGCCCCCTCGTCGTGGGTGACCAGGATGATGGCGCCCT
>JARICB010000315.1 GCA_029264225.1 Nocardioides sp.
AGTGCAGGTGTAGGTGCGCCTTCGGCAAAGTGAGCAGGTCGCGCCGCTCGCCGAGTTCATTCGTCGGGCTCGCCATACTCGGCATCGTAGGGGGAGCGACTCCGGGGCCGACGAGTGGTGAGGTCCGGCGGGCGGGCTCGGTTCGACTCGACCAAGGTGTGCCCCGTATGCTTCGGGACTGGTGGTTTCGCCACATGCTTAGGTATGCCCGGCTGCCGCTGGAGGGCACTAGCTCAACTGGCAGAGCATCGGTCTCCAAAACCGAAGGTTGGGGGTTCAAGTCCCTCGTGCCCTGCAAGAACACCCGGACCAACAAAGAAGGTGGCAGACGTGTCGGACTCACACGCAGCCGAGAAGTCGCGTGCCGGTTCACGTGACGGCGGCGGCCCGCGCACCGGTCCCGTCACCTTCTTCCGGCAGGTGATGGCCGAACTGCGCAAGGTGGTCTGGCCCACCCAACAAGAACTGTCCACCTACTTCGTGGTGGTGATGTTCTTCGTGCTGGTCCTGATGGCGTTCGTCTCGATCCTCGATCTCGGTTTCGGCAAACTCGCCTTCATGGTCTTCACCGGCGACCTGGGTCAGTAACCCGGGACGCAGGACAGCACAAACCCTTGGAAGTCCAACGGCACCCGGCGATTCCATGCCGGACCCGCGGAAGCAGATCAACGTGATGGAGCACTACGTGTCGGATCAGTACGACTCATCGGACGAGTACGTCGCCCCTGAAGTAGACCCCGAAGCAGCCCCTGAGGGCGGCTCCGAGGAGCCCACGGATGCTGTCTCGCAAGCAGCAGCGACCCCCGAGTCTGACGCTGTCGAGTCGGACGAGACCCAGAACACCGAAGAGGCCGACGCCGAAGAGGACGGCCCGCTCGAAGAGTTCCGTCGTGAGCTGTGGGCCAAGCCCGGTGACTGGTTCGTGGTGCACACCTACTCCGGCATGGAGAAGCGGGTCAAGCAGAACCTTGAGAACCGCATCATCTCCCTCAACATGGAGGACTACATCCACGAGATCGTGGTCCCCACCGAGGAAGTTGCCGAGATCAAGAACGGCCAGCGCAAGATGGTCACCCGTACGGTGCTGCCCGGCTACGTCCTGGTCCGGATGGACCTCACCGACGAGTCCTGGTCCGCGGTTCGCCACACCCCGTCGGTGACCGGGTTCGTCGGCCACAGCCACCAGCCCGTGCCGCTGAGCCTGACCGAGGTCGAGGACATGTTGGCTCCGGCCGTCATTGCCGTCGCCGAGGCCGAAGCAGCTGCTGCGGCCGGTGACACCTCTGGTGGCGGTGGCACCAAGCCCAAGAAGCCCGTCGAGGTGGCCGACTTCGACGTCTCCGACTCGGTCATGGTCGTCGATGGTCCCTTCGCAACGCTGCACGCGACGATTACCGAGATCAATGCCGAGTCCCAGCGGGTCAAGGCCCTCGTCGAGATCTTCGGTCGCGAGACCCCGGTCGAGCTGAGCTTCAGCCAGATCCAGAAGGTCTGAGCCAGACCCAGCACCAGGATTTCGTCTCGCCGGCCACAGCGGCGAGAATGTCTGATCAGTAGGAGCAGTGGCAGAGGGCAACGGCCTTCGTCATGACCACGAGAGAGAGAAGAGAAATGCCTCCCAAGAAGAAGATTGCTGCACTCGTCAAGGTGCAGCTGCAGGCTGGCGCAGCAACTCCGGCTCCGCCGGTGGGTACCGCTCTCGGTCCCCACGGTGTGAACATCATGGAATTCTGCAAGGCCTACAACGCGCAGACCGAGTCGATGCGCGGCAACGTGATCCCGGTCGAGATCACCATCTTCGAGGACCGGTCCTTCACGTTCATTACGAAGACGCCGCCGGCCGCTGAGCTGATCAAGAAGGCTGCTGGCATCAAGAAGGGTTCGGGCACCCCGCTCGTGGACAAGGTCGGCAAGCTGACCAAGGACCAGGTGCGCGAGATCGCGACCACGAAGCTGCCCGACCTCAACGCCAACAACCTCGAAGCAGCGATGAAGATCGTCGAGGGCACCGCCCGCTCCATGGGTGTCACCACCAACTGACACCCGTTGGTGAGTGCCGCACGCGGCCCCACCGATTCAGGTGCCCCCAACAACCCTTCCCGTGGCAGGGCCGCGCTGGCCCGACAGACCACACTGGATGAGAAACGAGAACCAGACATGCAGCGCAGCAAGACTTACCGCGCGGCGGCCGAGACGTTCAACAAGGACGAGCTCTACGCCCCGCTGGCCGCCATCAAGATCGCCAAGGGCGGCGCCAAGAAGAAGTTCGACGAGACCCTCGACGTCGTCATGCGGCTCGGTGTCGATCCCCGCAAGGCAGACCAGATGGTGCGCGGCACCGTCAACCTGCCCCACGGCACCGGCAAGACCGTTCGTGTGCTCGTGTTCGCGAACGCCGAGAAGGCCGACGCAGCCCGCGAGGCCGGCGCCGACTACGTCGGTGGCGACGAGCTCATCGAGAAGGTCAACGGTGGCTGGCTCGACTTCGACGCCGTCGTCGCGACCCCCGACATGATGGGCAAGGTCGGTCGCCTCGGCCGCGTCCTGGGCCCGCGCTCGCTGATGCCGAACCCGAAGACCGGCACGGTCACCCCCGACGTCGCGAAAGCCGTCACGGAGATCAAGGCCGGCAAGATCGAGTTCCGCGTCGACCGCCACGCCAACTTGCACTTCATCATCGGCAAGGCCTCGTTCTCCGAGGTGCAGCTCGCTGAGAACTACGCCGCAGCCCTCGACGAGGTGCTGCGGCTGAAGCCGGCCAGCTCCAAGGGCCGCTACATCAAGAAGGTCACGGTCTCCACGACCATGGGCCCCGGGGTCCAGGTCGACCCCAACCGCACCAAGAACGTCGCGAACGAGGACGAGTCAGTCCAAGCCTGAGCTTCGAAGCACCCCCGGTCGTCCAGGCCGGGGGTGCTTCGCATTTCACGTCCCTATCGAAGGAGCCTCCATGCACCGATTGTCCCTGGCCCGCCGACTCGGCACCGCCACCCTGCTTGCCGCTCTGGTTGCCACCACTGCCGCCTGCGGCAGCGAAGACGACAAGGCCACCGACGCGTCGAGCGGTGACTCCGCGAGCAGCCAGGAGACGCAGGAGGCCGCACAGGCCGGCGATCTCGAGGAGCTCACGGCTGACGAGTTCTACCCCTCGGTCATGAGCGCCCTCCAGGACGCCGAGACGATGTCCTTCTCGATCACCACCGGCGGCGACTCCGGTGAGTCCGACATCGCCGGAGTCATGCGCTACGACGAGGACGGCGTCGACATGCAGGCCGCCAGCGACGGTGAGCAGGCCATGGAGATGGTCATGCTCGACCAGATCCTTTACATCTCGGGTGAGGGCATGGGCCTGCCCGAGGGCAAGAAGTGGGTCAAGGTCGACATGAACGACCCCGACAACCCGCTTGCCATGCTCGGCAAGTCGACCGACCCGTCGGCGATGTTCGCAGCGATGGAAGCGCCCAAGAAGTTCGAGCTGATCGGCACCGAAGAGGTCGACGGTGTGGCCACCAACCACTACAACGTGGTGATGGACACCGCCGCCTACATCAAGGCGATGGAAATGCCTGCCCAGATGACCTCGCTCATGCCCAAGGAGATCGGCATGGAGATGTGGCTGGATGCTGAGAACCGGCCGGTCAAGTTCCGTCAGGAGGTCGAGATCCCGAGCATGACGGGCAGTGGCGAGCCGACCACGTCGACCACCGAGGGCAACTACAGCGACTTCGGCGACGACGTCGAGATCGAGGCGCCCCCGGCCGACGAGGTCAGCGACAAGGGCCTGGGTATGGGCTGACCCGTTGTCCCTCACTCGAGCGGCCGGTTCCCTGCGGGGTGCCGGCCGTTCGTCGTCGTACGACGATTTGGCCCGGACCCGCGCAGCGCCGTAGGGTTACCAATCGAAACCAGAGACCGCCGGTTGTTGAGGGGCATCAGCCCCGAGATCGAAGGTTCCGCCCGACAGCGGACGACCAGCGCAGGTAAGAGCCAAGATCCGTGCCTCGCACGAATTCACGCCCTGAGCCTGTGCTCGGGGCGTTCGTCGTTGAGAGGGATCAGCGCCGGAGGTCGACATCGGAAGGAGACCCATGGCGCGGCCAGAAAAGACTGCCGCCGTTGCGGAGATCGTTGAGTCATTCAATGATGCCGCCGGCGCTGTGCTGACCGAGTACCGCGGGCTCACCGTGAAGCAGCTGCAAGAACTGCGGCGCTCCCTCGGCGAGAACGCCAGCTATGCCGTGGTCAAGAACACGCTTGCCAAGATTGCCGCCGAAGAGGTTGGCATCGAAGGCTTCGACGACCTGCTTACCGGCCCCACGGCCATCGCCTTCATCAATGGAGACGTGGTCGAGGCAGCCAAGGGTCTGCGTGACTTTGCCAAGGCAAACCCCGCTCTTGTCATCAAGGGCGGCGTTCTGGACGGTAAGCCCCTCGGTGCTGCAGAGATCGCCAAGCTGGCCGATCTCGAATCGCGTGAGGTCCTGTTGGGCAAGCTCGCGGGCGGCATGCTCGCGACGTTGTCGCAGGCCGTCTACCTCCTCAACGCCCCGCTCGCCCAGGTCGCCCGGCTCGCCGGCGCCCTGGAGGCGAAGGCGACTGAGGACCCCTCGATCCTCGCAGGTGGTGCCGGTACGCCGGCTGCTGACGCTGCCGAGGACGCTCCGGTTGCCGACGCGGCGACCGAGTCCACCGACGCCTGACCGGGTCGTCGTACACCACCTGTTATCCCCTGGCCGGGGAACGTTGACCGGCCACCAACGGAAGGAAACGCCACCATGGCGAAGCTCACCACCGACGCGCTGCTCGACGCGTTCAAGGAAATGACCCTCATTGAGCTCTCCGAGTTCGTGAAGCAGTTCGAAGAGACCTTCGGTGTCACTGCTGCTGCTCCGGTCGCCGCTGCCGCCCCCGCTGCCGGTGGCGCCGCTGCCGGTGGCGAAGAGGCCTCTGCGCAGGACGAGTTCGACGTCGTCCTCGAAGCTGCTGGCGAGAAGAAGATCAACGTGATCAAGGAGGTGCGCGCCCTGACGAGCCTCGGCCTGAAGGAGGCCAAGGACCTCGTTGAGGCCGCCCCCAAGGCGATCCTCGAGGGTGTCGACAAGGCTGCGGCCGACAAGGCGAAGGAAGCCCTCGAAGGCGCCGGCGCCACCGTCACCGTCAAGTGACTCCCATGTCGTGACGCTGTGCGGCCCATGGCTGTGCGCTGATCGACTGCCGAAGGGCGACTACCCATGGGGTGGTCGCCCTTCATGCATTTCCCGATTCGGGGGAGGATTGCCGATGGGGGTGCTTGACCTGAGGGCCCTCGGCGTCCATCATCGTCGGCAAGCGGTGCGATCGTGGTGACACGTCTGCCCCCGCCTTTGAACTGAGCCCCATTGTGCGCTAGGCTGTTTCTTTGCGCCTGCTCTCAAATGCCCTTCACCCTGTCCGGACGGGTGTTGACGGTGGTCGGCTGGAT
>JARICB010000318.1 GCA_029264225.1 Nocardioides sp.
GACCAGCGACGGTCGTCGACCTGGACGTGCGGATCACACTCATCGTCGTCCTACCGCCTTGTCGTAGAGGGTCGGGAACCGGCCGTTGGGGTCGTAGCGGGCCTTGGCTGCGGCAAGATGCGGCCCGGCGTAGAGGCGGTCGAAGGTGTCGGGGTCGTAGTAGGAATCCGAGTACAGCGACTTGTGGCCACCGAGCGCGTGCACCGCCACTTCGATGGCCCGGTTACGCGGTGCCTGGCCGGCGTCCGCGCCGACGTGGACGGTGCCCCAGAAGCCGACGTTGACATAGGCGCGACCAGGTTCGAGGGGGTACGTCGCCCAGCGCTGTGTCGAGACCACCGGGCACAGCCACACAGGGCGCATCCCGATCTCGGAGTCGAACCAGTCGAGGAACTCCCCGAGGCGGGCGAGCGGGATCTCCACGTCCTGGATGACCCGTTCGCGGGCCGGCCGCCCGGCCTGCGCATCCAACCGGTCAACGACGCCGAAGCGCCGATCAAGCGCGATCAGCCGGTGGTAGACGTCGGAGCGGCGCCAGCGCCTCGGCCACCAGGGGCGGACACAGGGATGTTGTGCACCGAACGCTCGCGAGCACCAGAACCAGTCGGTGTCCCAGCGCCACAGGTAGTCATGCATCGTGAGCAGGTCGGTGTCTCGCTGCTGAAGTGACCGGTAGTAGATGTGCTTGCCGGTGTAGTCGCTGACCGCACCCGCGTCGGCGTCGCTCCACCGAGCAAGCGTGAGCACATACTCTCCCGGCGCGAAGGCGACGCCGTCCAGGGCATCGACCCGCTCTCCACACCACTTCCGGGTGTGGATGATCTCGGCGATCGTGGTCGCGAGTAGGGCGGTGTCGGCGAGGTGGAGGTGGCGCAGCGCGACCTGCGAGCCCACCGGTTCGAGGCTGATCCGCAGACGTGTGGCGTAGCCCAAGGAGCCGTAGGAGTTGGGAAAGACGTTGAAGAGGTCGTCGCCCGGCCGGGTCGTCACGACCTCACCGGTGCCGATGAACACATCCATCTCCAGGACCGACTCGTGCGGGAGTCCGCTGCGGAAACTGGTGGCCTCGATGCCGAGCCCGGCCACTGCGCCTCCGAGGGTGATCGTGCGCAACTGCGGCACCACCAGCGGGATCAACCCGTGCGGCAGGGTCGCAGCCACCAGGTGCTCGTAGGTACACATGCCCTGCACGTCGGCAACGCGGGCGACGGGGTCGATCGAGATGACCCCGGCGAGCCCGGACACGTCCAGGCCCGGCACCTCGGTGCGCGAGCGGGTGCGGAAGAGATTCGACGTCGGCTTCGCCAGCCGTACCGTGCGCCCACTGGGCACCGCGAGGTAGGACGCACGCATCGCAGCGACCGCCTCGGCCTGCGTGTGCGCCTTCGCTCCCACGGATTCGAGGCTAGCGCCCCTCGAGTGTGACGAGAAGGGACTCGGAGTGTCAGTTCAGCCGGCCAGCCGGATCGCCGACGTGGACCACCAGGTCCCTCCCGGCGAACTCGTGGGCCGCGGCCAGGTCCGGGCGCTGGGTCGAGGCGGAGAGCACCACAGCCGCCTCGAGGCCGCTCGATCCCGAGGCGATCGCCATCGCGACGCACACCTCCAGGGCGCTGAGTCTCAGCGCCGAAAGCTCCACCGAAGCGCCCGCGTAGGTGCGGCCGTCGAGGTCGCGCACGGCCGCTCCTTCGGCGGCGCCGGTGCGTGCGCGGGTGGCTCGCGCCAACGTCACCAACTTGGCATCCTCGCCCGACAGTCCGGCAGCAACTTCAGTCATCGTCGTCTCTCTCATCGCGGTCCTCGTCGTCCTCGTCGTCGTGGACGACCTTCACGATCACGGTGCCGATCCTGTTGCGTCTCCCGGTGAGTCGTTCGGCCTCGAATCGGAGACCGTGGCAGACCACGGTGGAGCCGGGGATCGGTACTCGCCCCAGGTGTTTGGCCATCAGGCCACCGACGCTGTCGACGTCCTCGTCGTGGACGCTGATACCGAGGATCTCGTCCAGGTCGTCGACCGGGTAGCGCGAGGAGACCCGGTAGGTCGAGTCATCGATGTACTCCACCTCGATCTCCTCCTCGTCGTATTCGTCGGTGATCTCCCCCACGATCTCCTCGAGTACGTCCTCGATCGTGATCAACCCGGCGGTGCCACCGAACTCGTCGACCACGACCGCAATGTGTTGGCGTCGAGCCTGGAGCTCGGAGAGCAACGCATCGACCGGCTTGGACTCGGGCACCCAGTAGACGGGGCGCATGACCTCGTCGACGCGCTGGGTGAACTCGACGTCGGGCTGCTCGAAGTCGCGCCGGACGATGTCCTTGAGATAGGCGAAGCCGACGATGTGGTCGAGGTTGTCGTCGATCACGGGCACCCGGGAGAACCCACTACGCAGGAACAGCGACATGGTCTGGCGCAGGTTCTTGTGGCGCTCGATGTAGACCACGTCGGTGCGCGGGACCATCACCTCGCGGGCGATCGTGTCACCCAGCTCGAAGACCGAGTGGATCATCTTGCGCTCGCCCGATTCGATTACCGCGGACGCCTCGGCAAGGTCGACGAGCTCACGGAGCTCCGTCTCGGTTGAGAACGGTCCCTCACGGAAACCCTTGCCCGGCGTGAGCGCGTTGCCGAGGGCGATCAGCACCTGCGGGATCGGACCCAGGACGCGGGTCACCCACAACAACGGGGCGGCAGTGAGCAGGGCCACCGTCACGTCGTGCTGGCGACCCAAGGTGCGCGGAGCGACCCCGATGGCCACGAAGGAGACCAGCAACATGACCGAGACCGCCGTCAGGTAGGCGGGCCAGAAGTCGCCGTCGTAGAGGTCGTGGATCCAGAGCGCGACCAGCACGATCGCTGCGGTCTCGCACAACATCCGCAACAGCAGTGCGGTGTTGAGGTAGCGGGCCGGGTCGTCGAGGATCCGCACCAGCGGCTTGGCGCCGGTCTTGCCCTCCTCCTGCAACTCTTCGGCGCGAGCATGGGAGAAGCCACCCAGGGCTGCGTCGGCGCAGGAGAACAGGCCGGCCAGGAGCACGAGGAAGGCTGCTACGAGGAGCAGCCAGAGATCGCCGCTCACTGGGCCGAGTCAGCGGCTGTGGTCCGCCACTCCTCCAGCAGTTGACCCTGGAGATCAAACATCTCCTTGTGCTCGTCCGGCTCGGCGTGGTCATAGCCGAGCAGATGCAAGATGCCGTGCACCGTCAACAACTCGATCTCGGCGTCGCGACCGTGACCGGCTTCCTGACCCTGCCGCTGCGCCACCTCCGGGCACAGGACCAGGTCGCCGAGGACGCCCTCCTCGGGCTCCTCAGTGACCTTGCCGGGACGCAATTCATCCATCGGGAAGGCCAACACGTCGGTCGGGCCCTCCTTGCCCATCCACTGCTCATTGAGGAGCGCGATGGTGTCCTCGTCGACCGCCTTGATGCACAACTCGGCCTGCGGGTGGACGCGCATCCTGTCCATCACGAAGCGCGACAGCGTGGAGAGTCGACGGACGTCGAGTTCGACGTCTGCTTCGTTGAGAATCTCGATACTCACGGTCGGGTTCCTCGCTCGGACTGGTTGTCGAAAACATCGTAGGCCTCGACGATCCGACCGACCAGACGGTGCCGCACCACGTCGGCGGCGGTAAGCCGGTTGAAGGAGATGTCCTCCACGGTGTCGAGGATGTCCTCCACGATCCGCAACCCCGAGGTGGTACCGCGGGGCAGGTCGACCTGGCTGGTGTCGCCGGTGACGACGATCTTGGAGCCGAAGCCCAGGCGGGTCAGGAACATCTTCATCTGCTCCGGCGTGGTGTTCTGCGCCTCGTCGAGAATGATGAAGGAATCGTTGAGCGAGCGGCCACGCAGGAACGCCAGGGGCGCCACCTCGATAGTGCCGGCTGCCAGCAGTTTGGGGATGGTCTCGGGGTCCATCATGTCGTGCAATGCGTCGTACAAGGGCCGCAGATAGGGGTCGATCTTCTCGCTGAGCGTGCCCGGCAGGAAGCCGAGGCGTTCGCCTGCCTCGACCGCGGGGCGACTCAGGATGATGCGGGTGACGTCCTTGGCGTGCAGCGCCTGCACCGCCTTGGCCATGGCCAGGTAGGTCTTGCCGGTGCCCGCCGGGCCGATGCCGAAGGTGATGGTGTGCTTGTCGATGGCATCGACGTAGTTCTTCTGGTTCACCGACTTGGGGCGGATCGTGCGCCCCCGGTTGCTGAGGATGTTGAGCGAGAGCACGTCGGCGGGGCGCTCCGGCGACTCCGACTTCAACATGGTGATGATCCGTTCGACGGTCTCGGTGCTCACCCCCTGGCCGGTCCGGATGAGGGTGACCATCTCGTCGAGCAACCGCTCGGCCATCGCGATCTCTGCCGTTGGCCCGCTCAGCGTGAGCCGGTTGCCACGCACGTGCACCGTCGCGCCCAGGGACCGCTCGATCAGCCCGAGGTGGGCGTCACCCGGTCCGAGCACACTGACCATGTCGATGCTGTTGGGCACTACGACGATATGCGTCGGTGCTGGGGTGGTGTCAGTCATGGGTGCCCTGGGGGCGGCCTTCCGGATCTGAGGCAGGGGTGGTCAATGGTACGGGAGCAACGAGCATGCGGTCACGGGAGAATGCTTGGCGCCGAGGAACGCGACGACTCTGACGACGACACCGAGCCGGCGTGGTTCCCGGGTCGGCACCGGCCCGAGTCTTCGCCTTCGCCGTCTTCGCCTTCGTCTTCGTGGCGGCGCGTTGAACGACCAGAACTCCGGCCAACACTGCGGCGTACGCCGGAAGACGCGGCGGTAGGGCGACTTATGGTCGTTCAACGCGCCGGGAGCAGGTCAGGTTCACTGTGGTGGCCCGTGGTCGTTGCTTCACCATGTTGAGTAGGGAAATCATCCCAGGGATGCGGACGTTAGCCCGGAGGCCACTGCAGCGAGCGGCCACCGAGGACGTGCAAGTGGGCGTGGAACACGGTCTGGCCGGCACCGGCCCCGGTGTTGAACACCAGGCGGTAGCCATGGCTCAGCCCCTCCTGCTCCGCCACGGCGGCACCCGCCGCGATGACGGCAGCCAGTCCGGCCGGGTCGCGGCTGCCTAGCTCGGCCGCGTTCTCGTGATGGGTGCGCGGGATCACCAACACGTGCGTCGGTGCCTGCGGATTGAGATCACGGAAGGAAAGGGTCGACTCGTCGGAGTGGACGATCTCGGCCGGGATCTCACCGGCGATGATCTTGCAGAAGATGCAGTCCGCGGAGCTTTCGGGCTTACTCATGGCTCCAGCCTAGATCCGTGGCCGCGGCGTGTGACCGGCCGCGGCAGCGAGCGCGCCCACTACCGTAGGCGCCATGACTTCCCCACGCCGTTCCCTGGTCTCCGCCATCGCGACCGGAACCTGCCTGAGCGTCCTTGCGCTGGCCCTGACCGCTTGCAGCCAGGAGACGGCCGCTGACCAGTCGCCGGCCAGTGGCACGGCCACCGAGACGCCCAGCGACCAGCCGAACACCGACAGCGGCTCCCCAGCGCCATCCGGGGAGCCCAGCACGCCCACCTCGACGGCGGGGGGCGCGACGGTGCCGGTCTACTTCGTCTCCACCACCCCTCAGGGCGCCCGACTGTTCCGCGAATTCCAGCGCGTCTCCGGCGACCCACTGCTCGAGGCCGCCAAACTGGTCGACGGCGGCACGCCCCTTGACCCCGACTACCGCACCGAGTGGCCGCTGGTCGGCATCGACAGTGTCAGCGCCAGCGACGGCCTCCTGGTCGTCGACCTCACCGGCGACGGCTTCACCGAGGCACCGGATGGGATGACCAAGCGGCTTGCCAAGCTCGCGATCCAGCAGATGGTCTACACGCTTCAGGGCGTCCAGCAGGAGCGGGTGCCCGTACAGTTCCTGCGCGAGGGTAAGCCAGCCCGCCTCTTCGGCATCGACCTCGCCGAGCCGGTGCGCAACGCGTCGCCCATCCGGGTGCTCGGTCTGGTCAACGTGACGGCACCCGAGCAGGGAGCCACGGTCGAGGGCGAGACCCTCGAAGCCTCGGGTGTGGCGTCCTCGTTCGAGGCCACCGTGCCGTGGCAGATCCGCAGCGGCCAGAAGGTCGTCATTGACGGTTTCGCAACGGCCGACGGCTGGATGAACAAGCTCTACCCGTGGCAGACCTCGATCGACGTCTCCAGCCTGGCGCCGGGCAACTACACCTTCGCGGCCATGACCGACGACCCCTCCGGCGGTACCGAGGGCAACGGCCCTACCGAGGACACCAAGGACTTTACGCTCAAGTGACCCGCCTGCTCGGAGCCCTCACGGCGTGTTGAACGACCACAAGTCGCCGCACGACCCCGACTTACGGCGTACGACGACCCGCTGGTCGTAGTTCTGGTCGTCCGACACACCGTGGCCAGGCGGCCACCACCCTCCCGCCGTTGGTTCCCATGCCACTGACTGCGACCCGTGCCAACCCGAGCCCCTACGGCGCGTTGAACGACCACAAGTCGCCACACGACCCCGACTTCCGGCGTACGACGACCCGCTGGTCGTAGTTCTGGTCGTCCGACACGCCGTGGCCAGGCGGCCGCCACGACGGCGAGCACCGCGGGAGCGGCCGGG
>JARICB010000324.1 GCA_029264225.1 Nocardioides sp.
TCACGGTGCTGCCCTACACCACCAGCGATCCGGTGGTCGCTCGCCGACTGGTCGACGTGGGGTGCGTCGCGGTGATGCCGCTGGGCTCGCCCATCGGCTCAGGGCGCGGTATCGCAGACCCACACAGCATCGAAGCCGTGCGCAAGGCAGTCGATGTGCCTGTCGTGCTTGATGCGGGAATCGGCACCGCCAGCGAGGCGGCGCGGGCGATGGAGCTGGGATGCGACGCGGTGCTCGTAGCCACCGCCGTCACCCGCGCCGAGGACCCGGTCGCCATGGCGCGCGCGATGAATCTCGCCGTGCAGTCCGGGCGACTGGCGCGTGGGGCCGGACGCATCCCGCGGCGCGAGACTGCGCGTGCCTCGAGCCCGATGCGCGGGCGGGTCGGACGATGAGGATGCCGCGCCTCCTCCTACTCACCGACCGTCGACAGTTGCCGGCGGGTCGAAGCCTCGTCGAGACCGTCGCGTCAGTTGCTGCTGCTGGTGCGAGCACCGTAGTGCTGCGCGAGCTCGACCTGAGGGAGGCCGAGAGGGGGAACCTCCTGGCCGAGCTTGCCGAATACGTGCATGTCGTCTCGGCACACACGCCCCTGGCGGGTGCGACCGGCGTCCAACTTGCCGCCCACCAGTTCCTCGCTGACGCCGGTGGCCTGAGACACGGGCGGTCCTGCCACGGTGAGGGTGAGATCGCTCGGGCCGTCGATGAGAAGGCAGCCTGGGTATGCGTTTCGCCGGTGGCGAGGACCGCATCGAAGCCCGGTTACGGGCCGCCTATCGGCCTGCCCGGGCTCCGTCGAGCGGTCGCGGTGGCAAAGGGCACGCCGGTGTTCGCGCTCGGTGGCGTTGAGGTGGCCTCGGTAGCCGACCTGCGCGCAGCCGGTGCCCACGGCGTCGCGGTGATGGGCTCGGTCATGCGAGCCGTTGACCCAGCAGCCGTGGTGTCCCAGCTGCTGGCCGAGCTGGAGGCGCCATGACCACTCCAGCTGTCGTGCTGAGCGTCGCCGGCACCGACTCGGGCGGTGCCGCAGGCCTTGCTGCCGACCTGACTACCTTCGCGGCACTGGGCGTGCACGGCGCCTGCGCCGTCGCTGCCGTCACAGCTCAGGACACGACCGGGGTCCACCGCATCATCGCCCTCGATGCCGATGAGGTGGCCGCCCAGATAAGGGCCGTGCTCGAGGACCTGCCGGTGGCGGCCGCGAAGACCGGCATGCTCGGATCCGCGGCGGTGGCTGAGGTGGTCACCGGGCTGCTCGCCGGTGCGGTGCCGCTCGTCGTCGACCCGGTGCTCGTCTCCACCAGTGGCGCCGTGCTGGGTGACGAGGACCTGATCGCTGCCTACCGCGACGTTTTGCTTCCGCGGGCCGACGTGGTCACCCCCAACCGCGACGAGGCACTAGCCCTGACCGGCCTTCCGTGAGATACCGAGCCCGAAGAACTGGCTCGAGCGATCCACTCGCTGGGTCCGGCTGTAGTGCTCACAGGAGGTGATCCCAGCACCGGCACGTGTCGCGACGTCGTCGTCGTCGCCGGGGTCACCACGGTGCTCGAACATCCGGCCATCAAGACCGCCAACGACCACGGCACCGGCTGCACCTACAGCGCAGCCCTCGCCGTTCACCTCGCCCAGGGCCTTGACCTGGTGAGCGCGGCCAGGCGTGCGCAGACCTTCGTGGCCCGCGCGCTGTCCACCTCCGCGTCCTGGCAGCTCGGCCAGGGCCGCGGTCCGGTTTCTCACGTATCTACCCACCATCACCAGGAGAAATGATGCACATCCACCCCTCCCACAGCACCGTCCACCGCGCCGGATCGCACCCCGACGTGGCCGTGCCATTTACCCGTGTCACCCTCACCAACGGCGACATCTTCGACCGATATGCCACCGCTGGCCCCGGCAGTGATCCCGAGGTCGGATTGCCGGCCCTGCGTGCCGGATGGATCGAGGAGCGCGGCGACACCGAGCACTACGACGGCCGCAAGGCCCAACTGCTCGACAACGGCAAGGCGGCGGTGCGTCGAGGCGAAGCGCGCGAACAGTGGCGCGGACAGCGGGCGCGCCCCCGCCGCTCGCGATCGGGAGAGACCATCACCCAGATGCACTACGCACGTCGGGGCATGGTGACCCCCGAGATGGAGTACGTCGCCATCCGCGAGGGCATGGACGTCGAGGTGGTCCGCGCCGAGGTCGCCGCCGGGCGCGCCATCATCCCGGCCAACGTCAACCACCCCGAGGCCGAGCCGATGATCATCGGCAAGCGGTTCCTGGTGAAGGTCAACGCCAACATCGGCAACTCCGCGGTGACCAGCTCCATCGCCGAGGAGGTCGAGAAGATGACCTGGGCGACGACTTGGGGAGCCGACACGGTGATGGACCTCTCGACCGGTGACGACATCCACACAACCCGTGAGTGGATCGTGCGCAACTCACCCGTTCCGATCGGCACCGTCCCGATCTACCAGGCGTTGGAGAAGGTCGACGGAGACGCCTCCAAGATGACGTGGGAGATCTACCGCGACACCGTCATCGAACAGTGCGAGCAGGGTGTCGACTACATGACGGTGCACGCCGGGGTGCTGCTGCGCTACGTCTCGCTGACCGCCCAGCGCATCACCGGCATCGTCTCGCGCGGAGGCGCCATCATGGCTGGCTGGTGCCTGGCCCACCATCAGGAGAACTTCCTCTATACCCACTTCGAGGAGTTGTGCGAGATCTTCGCCCGCTACGACGTGTCCTTCTCGCTCGGCGACGGACTGCGGCCCGGCTGCACCGCCGATGCCAACGACGAAGCGCAGTTCTCCGAGCTGCGCACCTTGGCCGAGCTGACCCAGCGCGCCTGGCAGCACGACGTGCAGGTCATGGTCGAAGGCCCGGGTCACGTGCCGTTGAACCTGGTGGAGGAGAACGTCGTGCTCCAGCAGGACTGGTGTCACGGTGCGCCCTTCTACACCCTCGGCCCCCTGGCGACCGACATCGCGCCCGGCTACGACCACATCACCTCGGCCATCGGAGCGGCCACCATCGCGATGCACGGAACCGCGATGTTGTGTTACGTGACGCCCAAGGAGCACCTAGGGCTGCCGAACCGTGACGACGTCAAGACAGGTGTCATCACCTACAAGCTCTCAGCCCACGCCGCCGACGTCGCCAAGGGCCACCCCGGCGCCCGCGACTGGGACGACGAGCTGTCCAAGGCGCGTTTTGAGTTTCGCTGGCACGATCAGTTCGCGTTGTCCCTCGATCCGCACACTGCAGAGTCCTTCCACGACGAGACGCTGCCTGCGGAGGCCAGCAAGACCGCGCACTTCTGCTCCATGTGTGGACCCAAGTTCTGCTCCATGCGGATCAGCCAGGACGTCCGCGAGTTCGTCAAGCTCGGCAGTTCGATCTACGTAGAGGAGTGAGGTGCCAAGGGCAACGGCACCCGCACCACGAACGTGCTGCCGACGCCGTACTCACTGCTCAGGCTGATAGAGCCACCCATCAACTCGGTGAGCTCCGCACAGATCGCCAGGCCGAGACCGCTGCCGCCATAGCGCCGAGTCATCGACCCGTCGACCTGGCTGAAGGATTCGAACACGGCCTGCTGATCGCTTTCCCGGATTCCGATACCGGTGTCGTGGACGACGAACTCGATGTCGTCGACTCCGCCCGCTACGGCGGCATCAGTGGGGCCAGGCCGCACGCTCAAGCCCACGGTGCCCTCGTGGGTGAACTTCAGAGCGTTGTCGAGCAGGTTGGTGATGACCTGCAACAGTCGAGCGGGGTCACCTACAACCATGCGCCGCACTTCAGGGTCGAGGTACAGGTCGAACTGGAGGCCCGTCGTGGTCGCGCGGGGTGCGTAGGCGTCGCCGATCTCGGCCACTGCGGCTCGCAGATCGAACTCGGTGGCGGCCAGATCGAGATGACCGGCCTCGATGCGCGAGAAGTCGAGGATGCCTTCGACCAGGGTGCGCAGCAGTTCCCCCGAGCGGTGCATCCTCATGACCAGTGTGCGTTGTACGTCGTCGAGGGCGGTGTCTTCGAGAATCTCTGCCGTGGCGAGGACGGTGGTCAGCGGCGTGCGGATCTCGTGACTCATGTTGGCCAGGAACATCGACTTGGCCTTGGACGCATCCAGTGCGGCGTCGCGGGCCCTCTCGATCTCCAGCAGGGCGCGTCCTTCCGTGCGGATCAACCGGGCAGTGCGGATGAAGGCAAGGACGAGCAGCGCTGCAGTGCCGATGAAGAGTTGGAGGGGCTTGAGGGGCCTGCCGTCAAGGTCGGCGATGACCTCGAGCATGGGCGGCACGAGCAGTGGACCAACCGCGATCATCAGCGGCGCGACCCATCCGTCTTCGGTAGTGGTGCATGCCGGTCGGTCTGCGACCCTGACCCCTCGCCACGCGGCCCGGGCGAAGAAAGTGGCGGCCAACAGCCAGGTGAGATTCATCGCGAGCAACGCAGTGGCGTTCTCCGTGCCGTGCAGGTAGGCGCTGTCGGCGGCGAGCAGTAGGCAGACGGCCAGGGCAAGAGAGCCGCCCATCATGGCCCGGGAGTCACGGTCGATCAGGGCGCGGAGAACCAGGGCAAGCAGCACGGCGCCGGCGATGGCATACGAGGCCCACAGTGCGCGTGCTCCGGGCGGTAGGTCCGGATTCGCGATGATGAGATCGGCTGAGAACCTCCAGAAGATGAGCACACTGACGACCACGATGGTGGCCGCATCGACGACGAAGCCGGTATGGGTACGCCGAAGGTCTCGACTCCGCGTCAGCACGACCAGCAGGGCGACGATGAGGATCAAGTAGTTGCCGGCCCACGGCACATCGGCGATGGAGACGGGGGAGTTGGCGCCCACGTGAGCCGGGCTGGCCGACAACATCTCACCCACTGTCACCAGCGTTACCCCGGCAGCTACAAGACCAGGCAGCAGACGGTGCGCGCTGGGAGTGCGCAGCACGCCGATCCAGGCAGCGATGCTGGCAGCCAACATGATGGCGAGGAAGGTGAGGTTGTTGGCGAGGGAGCCTTGCGGTGTCAGTGCGTGGATGGTCAACCCCGCCACCACCGCCAGCCATATTGCTGCGTTCTCGCCTCGTGAGCTCACGTCGCTACCGAATCCAGGATCTGTGGTGGGGGAGTCACGCGCGGCGATCCGACCGGTCGAGCCCCAGGGTCGCTGACGTCACCCATGAGGAACCCATCGGCCTCGTGTGCAAAAGATGAGTCGTTGTCTGACGATTCTCGCCCCAGCGCCCTGATCTCGTGCTTGGTTGGATCGCGCTATCGCCGACCACGGGCGAAGTAGGCAATCGGAGCGGCACCACCGGCGTTGAGCAGAGTAACGGCGAGTGCCCAACACGTCTTCGAGCCACGCACTTCGTTGGCGGGGCGACGGGCCAGATCGATCAGGGCAGCGCTTTTGAGGATGCCTTCCCACATCCCTGCGGCAATGAGCAGCCGACGAGTTCGAGGGCTGAGGTCGGTCCACTTCGTCGTTGCCATAGGCACAGTGTGCCCTGTGGGGCAGGTACGGCAAGCGCCCGTCCGGAAGGCACGGGAAGGACGTCCGGGCGGGAAAAGCAGTTGTCGGTGGCGTCCCCTAGTGTCGAACACACGATCGAATCTCGCGCACTCCAGACACCGGAACGGCCACCAAGCTTCCCGGCGGGGGCGCTGGGCGCTGACGTGATCACTGCGTGGAAGCGCCGCCTCGAGGAGGCCCGGCGAACTGGTCTCGATGGACGCCACGGGACGTCTCTTCCGGGGTGAGTTGGGTCGCTTCATCCGACTCCGTGACCAGATCTGCCGCAACCCGTGGTGCGACGCCCCCATTCGCCATACCGACCACGTTCGCCCCAGTCGGGACGGCGGTGCTACGAGCGGGAGCAACGCCCAAGGGCTCTGTGAGGCGTGCAACTACGCCAAGGACGCGCCCGGTTGGCATGCCAGACCCCGACCGGACGGCAGTATCGAGACCACCACACCGACCGGCCATCGTCACCACGAGGCCGCCACCGATCGCGACGATCAGACCGGCACCGATCAGACCGTGGGTCCGGGATCGTCCGGCGGAGCGACGCGAGATACCGGTCGACTCACGGAGTCAGTTGTTGAGGTTCTGCACCCCGGTGGTGTCGAGTTCGGCGACGGAGTAGGCAGCGAAGTTGGCGTGCGGGCTGCGACCGGTGAAGTAGGAGCCGACCTGCGACTCGAACTCGTCGATCGTGAAGACGCCGTCGGTCGCGGTGAACTTCTGCTCCACGGTCGGGGGGGCCATCAGGGCCACCATGTCGCCGTACACGACGAAGACCTGGCCGTTGACCTCGGCAGCGGAGGGGGACGCCAACCACGCAACGAAGGTGGCGACCCGCTCGGGGGCGAGGATGTCGAGGCTGTTGTTGTTGGGGTCGGCGTCGAAGACGTTCTCCGTCATCCCGGTCCGGGCCCGCGGGCAGATCGCGTTGGTCCGCACCCCGTAGCGAGACAGACCCTGCGCGGTCGAGAGCGTCAGGGCAGTAATGCCAGCCTTGGCGGCCGAGTAGTTGGGCTGACCGGCGGAGCCGAACAGGAAGGCCTCCGAGGAGGTGTTGATGATGCGCCCGTAGACCGGTGCGCCAGCGGCCTTGCTGGCCGCGCGCCAGTGCACGGCAGCGGCGCGGGAGACGGCGGCGTGACCCTTGAGGTGCACGCGAATCACGTCGTCCCACTGGGCCTCGGTCAGGTTGAACAGCATGGTGTCGCGGGTAATGCCGGCGTTGTTGACCACGATGTCGAGACTGCCGAAGCCCTCGACGGCGGCCGCGACGAGCCGCTCGCCCATGCCCCACTCGCCGACGTCGCCACGCACGGCCACCGCACCGACACCGAGCTCCTTGATCTCCGCCACCACGTCTTCACCGGCCGAGCCCATGTCGTTGACGACGACATTGGCGCCGGCAGCGGCCAGCGCCAGTGCTTCCGCGCGGCCGAGTCCCGCGCCGGCTCCGGTGACGATCGCGGTCTTGCCCTGCAGGTGGGTGCTCATGCCCGCACGCTAGAACTTCGCCCGCGTGCGCGCCCGTCAGATGTCCGACTAGGTGGGACTCTTGGCGTCGTGAGGTACGCCGCGTTCATAACCTCGCCCCTATGACGCCGGAGTCGCGGCGCACTCGTCGGAGACCAGGAGATCGCATGCCCGAGGCAGTCATCGTCGAGGCCGTCCGGACTCCGGTAGGACGTCGCAACGGTGCCCTGGCCGGACTCCACCCCGCCGAACTGCTCGGGCTGGCCCAGACCGGGCTACTGCAACGAGCCGGCATCGACCCAGCGAGCGTCGGTCAGGTCATCGGCGGCTGCGTCACCCAAGCGGGGGAGCAGTCCAACAACATCACCCGCAACGCGTGGCTGCACGCCGGACTGCCCTACACGACCGCCTGCACCAGCATCGACTGCGCCTGCGGCTCCTCGCAACAGGCGATCCACCTCATCGCCGGGCTGATCGCCGACGGCGCGATCGACGCCGGCATCGGCTGCGGCGTCGAGGCGATGACCCGGGTGCCCCTGGGGGCGGCCCACACGCCGGGCGCGGGCGTGCCGACCCCCGACAGTTGGAGCATCGACCTCCCCGACCAGTTCACCGCCGCCGAACGCATCGCAGCCAGGCGCGGCATCACCCGCGCCGACGTCGACGCCTACGGGGTCGCCTCCCAGCAGAAGGCGGCAGCCGCCTGGGCCGCGGGTCGCTTCGAGAGCCAGATCGTGCCCGTCACCGCTCCCGTCTTCGACGCCGACGGCGCGACCGGCGAGACCGTCGTCGTGACCCGCGACGGCGGCCTGCGCGAGACCAGCCTGGAGGCGCTGGCCGGCCTCAAGCCGGTGATCCCGGACGGCATCCACACCGCCGGCAACTCCTCCCAGATCAGCGATGGCGCGGCCGCCGTGCTGCTGATGAGCCGAGAGCGGGCAGAGGCCGAGGGGCTGCGTCCGCGGGCGCGGATCGTCGCATCGGGCATGGTCGGCTCCGAGCCCCACTACCACCTCGACGGGCCGGTCCAGTCGACCGCGCACGTGCTCGCCCGGGCCGGGATGTCGCTCGGCGACATCGACCTGGTCGAGATCAACGAAGCCTTCGCCTCCGTCGTGCTCTCGTGGGCGCAGGTCCACCGCGCCGACATGGACAAGGTCAACGTCAACGGCGGCGCCATCGCCCTGGGACACGCGGTCGGCTCCACCGGCGCGCGGCTCATTACCCAGGCCCTGCACGAGCTCGAGCGCCGCGACGCCTCGACTGCCCTGATCACCATGTGCGCGGGCGGGGCCCATTCGACCGCCACGATCATCGAACGGATCTGAGCATGAGCCTCCCCACCAGCACCGGCACACTCGGCCTCAGCGAGGAGCACCGTGACCTGCGCGACTCCGTGCGGGCCTTCGTGAAGCGCCACGTCACCGAGACCGTCGTCCGCGGCGCCGTCGAGGCCAAGACCGAGGAACTGCCGGCGTTCTGGCCGGTGCTGGCGCAGGAGGGGCTGCTCGGGTTGCACCTGCCCGAGGAATACGGCGGCGCCGACGCGACCCTGCTGGAAACCGCCGTGGTCCTGGAGGAGCTCGGCCGCTCGATGGCTCCCGGCCCCTACCTACCGACGGTGGTGGTCAGCGCCGTGCTGCACCGCGCGGCGCACACGAAGTACCTGGAGCGGCTCGCTGACGGCTCGGCGCCCGCAGGGCTGACCCTGGGCATGGGCACCCTGACCGGCTCCCGTGACGGCAACGGCAACCTCAGCGTCACGGGCGAGTCCGCCCCGGTGCTCGGTGGCCAGGTCGCCACTCTCTTCCTGCTGCCGGTCACCGTCGGCGACATCATCGAGTGGGTCGTTGTCGGCCTCGATGACGTGCAGCGCGACGAGGCGAAGTCCAGCCACGACCTCGCCCGCCGCCTCGCCACGGTCCGGCTCGACTCAACCATCCCCGCGGGCGACGTGATCGACGTCGATCCCCATCTGCCCCGCGACCTGGCCGCGACCCTGTTCGCGGCCGAGGCCTCCGGGCTCGCCGACTGGGCGACCTGGACGGCCGCGGAGTATGCCCGGGTGCGCGAGCAGTTCGGCCGACCGATCGGACAGTTCCAGGCCGTCAAGCACCGCTCCGCCTGGATGCTGGCCGTTGCCGAGCAGGCGCGTGTGTGTGCCTGGGACGCGGCCCGCGCCTATGCCCCCGGTGTCGACCCGCGCGAGACCTCATTGGCTGCCGCGGTCGCCGGCGCGGTCAGCGTCGATGCGGCCTTCCGCACGGCCAAGGACTGCATCAACACCCTCGGCGGTATCGGCTTCACCTGGGAGCACGACGCCAGCCTCTACCTGCGCCGCGCCCACAGCCTGCGGCTGCTGCTCGGCTCGTCCACGACCTGGCAGCAACGAGTTGCCGACCTGACCCTGGCCGGCGTACGCCGCGAGCTTGCGCTCGATCTGCCGCCCGAGGCCGAGCAGGTGCGCGCCGAGATCCGCGCGGAGCTCGCCCGGGCGAAGGCGCTCGAGGGGGTCGCGCAGCGCAACTACCTGGCCGACCACGGCTACACCGCGCCGCACCTGCCGACGCCGTACGGCAAGGCCGCCGACGCGATCACCCAGCTGGTGATCGCGGAGGAGCTGCGTGCTGCCGACCTCACGGCACACAACATGGTCATCGGCAACTGGGTAGTGCCGACCCTGGTCGAGCACGGCAGCTCCGAGCAGCTGGAGCGCTTCCTGCCGCCGAGCCTGCGCGGCGAGATCGCCTGGTGCCAGCTCTTCAGCGAGCCCGGCGCCGGCTCCGACCTGGCTGGTCTGCGCACCCGCGCCGACAAGGTCGAGGGCGGCTGGCGGATCAATGGCCAGAAGGTGTGGACCTCGATGGCGCGAGAGGCCGACTTCGGCATCCTGATCGCGCGCACCGACCAGGACGTGCCCAAGCACAAGGGCTTGTCCTACTTCCTGCTCGACATGACCGCGCCCGGCATCGACGTGCGCCCGCTGCGCGAGCTGACCGGAGAGGCGCTCTTCAACGAGGTCTTCCTCGACGACGTCTTCATCCCCGACGAGATGTTGGTGGCCGCCCCCGGCGACGGCTGGAAGCTGGCGCGCACGACGCTGGCCAACGAGCGGGTGGCGCTGTCGCACGGTTCGTCCCTCGGACTGGGGGGAGAGGCCCTGCTGCGCGTCGCGCAGAGCATCGGGGAACTTGACGCCCAGCAACGGACGCAGCTCGGCAAGATCCTCTGCGACGCCCAGTCCGGTGCCCTCTTCGGTCTGCGCACCGCCATCCGCCAGGTCGCAGGCGGCCAGCCGGGCGCGGAGTCGAGCGTCTCGAAGTTGGTCGGAGTCGCCCACATCCAGGAGGTCTGGGAGGCCGCAATGGAGTGGCAGGGCGCGGATGCGTTGTACGACGAGGCGCAGAGTGGCAGCCCGACCTGGTGGTTCCTCAACAGCCGCAACCTCTCCATCGCCGGCGGCACGACCGACGTACAGCTCAACATCATCGGCGAGCGGATTCTGGGCCTGCCCCGGGACCCCGAGCCGGCGGCGACCCCGTCCTGACCCACCCCCCCCGCGGAGGTAACACCATGACCGACACGCAACGCCCTACTGAACTCACCGCCACCCCCAACAACGAGGGCATCGACGCGGCCGTGGCCGCCGCTCGCCGAGTGGTCGAGGCGCTCCTGCACACCGGCGACCGGAGCGTGGTCGAGATGGCTCAGGTCGCCAACCAGCTCGACGCGGTCGCCGAGCACCTCGAGCAGCACGCGCCCACCCGCGAGGAGCGGTTGGTCGATATGTGGTCGGGCGAGGGCGTCACCCGCCACGACCCGGTCACCGGGCCGCAGAACGCGATCGCCCCGCCGCTGCACCTCTCGGGTCTGGAGGACGGGTCGATCGAGGGTCGTGTCGTCCTGGGCATGGCCTACCAGGGCCCGCCCGGTTGTGCGCACGGCGGCATCTCTGCGCTGCTGCTCGACCACACGCTCGGCGTCGCCAACCACTGGGCGGGCGACTCCGGCATGACCGGCACCCTCACCCTGCGCTACCACCGGCCTACGCCACTCTTCGAAGAGCTGCACATCACGGCCCGCCAGGAGTCGGTCGACGGCCGCAAGATCCGCACCACCGGCGAGATCAGCGCCGGCGGCGAGGTCTGCGTGTCGGCCGACGGGATCTTCATCAACAAGCACCTGCCCCGCCCCCGCTGAGGAGTAGACACATGCATCCCTGGGAAGGTCGCCAGTTGGGCGACCGCACTGTGGCGTACGACGAACGCGACGCCATCCTCTATGCCCTGGCCGTCGGCGCCAGCCCCGATCAGCTCGACCTCGTCTTCGAGGACCAACTGCGGGTGCTACCGACGTTCGCTCTTACCCTGGCCCAGTGGGCCCCCGACGCCCTCGGCTCGGCCGGTGCCTTCGACACGACGACGGCAGTGCACGGTGCCCAGCGGCTCGAGGTGCTGGCACCGTTGCCGCGCGCCGGCGAGCTGGCCCTGAGCGCTCGGGTCGACCGGGTGTGGGACAAGGGCGCGGCCGCGATCTTCGACGTCGTGGTCGAGTGCGACTATTTCGCGGCCACCTGGGCGATCTTCGCCCCGGGCTGCGGCGGTTTCGGCGGGGAACGGGGCCCGTCGGCCCCGGCGCCGCCCGAGGGCGATCCGAGCGCCAGCCTTACCGTCGGCACCGCTGCCAACCAGGCCGCGCTCTACCGGCTGCTCGGCGACCGCCACCACATGCACATCGACCCCGCGGCGGCGCAGGCGGCCGGCCAGCCCAGGCCTTTCCTGCACGGCTTGTCGACGCTTGCCTCGGTCACCCTGGCCCTGGCCGACGAGGTGGGCGCCCACCCGGCCGACCTGAGGAGCCTGGAGGGCCGCTTCGCCGCTCCGGTCTTCCCCGGCGACGACCTCGCCGTCACGGCCTGGGCCCAGGGCCGCGCGGTCCGCTTCGAAGTCACCGCCGACGACCGGCCCGCCGTCCGCGGCGGCACCGTCACCTTCGCCTGACGTGCGAGCTCCCGAGAGGATTCAGCAGATGACCGAGAACCTGACCTTCGCCACGGTGCTGCGCGCCCGCGAGGGTGACCAGCGCACCAGCCTGCTGTTCGAGGACGAGTCGTGGACGTGGGACGAGCTGGTCCGCGAGAGCGCCGAACGCGCCGCCCTACTGAACGCCCTGGTGCCGCAGCCCGAGGGGCGCCAGATCCACGTCGGGGTGCTGATGGAGAACGTGCCCGACTTCGTGTTCTGGATCGGCGCGGGTGCGCTCGCGGGCGCGGTCGTCGTCGGTATCAACGCCAGTCGTAGCGGCCCCGAGATCGCCCAGGACATTCACCACGCCGACGTCGACTTCGTCGTCACCGAGTCGAGCCTGGCGCACCTGATCGAGGGTGGCGATCACGCGATCGCGGCTGAGCGGGTGCTCAACATCGATCTGCCGTCGTACGCCGAAGCGTTGGCGCCGTATCGCGGAGCCCCCCTGCCCGCAACGCTTCCGGCGCCCGACGACATCGCGCTGCTGCTGTTCAGTTCGGGCTCCACCGGCACCCCGAAGGCCGTCGTCGTCGGCCAGGGACGGCTCGGTCGTCTGAGCGAGGCGCTGGTCGAGCGCACCCGGATGCGTTCGGATTCGGTGGCCTACCTGTGCATGCCGCTCTTCCACGGCAACGCGGTGATGCTCAACCTGGCCACCGCGATGCGCGTCGGCGCCACGGTGGCGATGACCCGCAAGTTCTCCGCCAGCCGCTTCGGGCCGGACGTGCACCGCTACGGCGTCACGTTCGTCAACTACGTCGGCCGCGCGCTGTCCTATGTGCTGAGTCGCCCCGAAGACCCGCGGGATCGCG
>JARICB010000328.1 GCA_029264225.1 Nocardioides sp.
CGCGATCCACGCGGCACCCGTGGGCGCGATCGCCATCGCGGCGTAGTGGTTGTTCATCAGTGCGCCGGTCCCGGTGCGCACCCTGAACGCGGTGCGCCCGCTGGTGACGTTGATGGCGGTGAGATACCAGGAACTGACTCCCCACCAGTTCGGTTCCTTGGCGTAGACGTAGGCAAGGCCGGTCTCCAACGACACCTTCGCGCCGCTCGAGGGCGCGACCTCGTCGCTGGTCCACACGAGCTTGCAGGCACCCCCCGCCACGTCGACGCGGGCCAGTCCCCCGGTGCCGGCACGGCCGAACAGCGTCGAGGCGGGGCTGCGGTATCCGTAGGTGTTCGCCACGATGACCCCGTCACCGACGGAGGTCAACGAGTTCTCGGTGGCGCTCTTGTCGGCCTCGAAGACGGATCGTTGGCAGACCTCGCGGCCGGTGGAGCGTTCGTAGAAGACCACGCTCATGGCAGGTTCGGCGTTGTCAGTAATGGCCAGGATGCCGCCGTCGATCATGGTCGGCGTCGTGCCGCTGCCCTGAACCAGTTGGCCCTTCTTCTTCTCCGACCCGCGCTCATACCCTGACCGCCAGTCGACCACCGGCGTCCCGTCGTCGCTCGCCGTCAGCCGGTAGAGGGCGTGGGTGGTGACGACATAGGTGCCACCCGTCTCGTCAGTGGCCAGCGAGTTGGCGATCTCCTCACCAAGATCCAGCACCCGCACCTCGCCGCTGGCCGGCGCAACCGTCCCGACGAGACCGTCCTGGGTCTCGAACCAGATGCGTCCAACCCAGTCGGGCAGGAGCGCGATCAGGCAGTCGTCTTTCGGCACCACCGCGGACAGGTCCCAGGCCTGATCGGTGGTCAGGTCGGGCTCGCCGTCGGCATCGGAGGTGCGGACTGCCAGGATCCGCCGATCGGCGGTCGCTACCACTGCCCGGTCGGCCTCATCGAGGTAGAAGTAGCCGCCTGCACACGGGTTCTGCCACGGCCGCTTCGTGCTCTCGGCGCGCTCCGGCAGGGCCTTCGTCGCCACCGGACGCATCGTCTTGGGGTCGATCACCTGCAAGGTAGACCCAGCCAGGTCACTACACAGGGCGATCAGCCGATCGGCGGTGTCGAAGGCCAGCGTGGCGCACTCCTCGATCCCGAACCAGGCCGTGTCGACGCTCGGCTGCACTCCCAGCGGGCCAGCCCACGAGGCGACACCGGAAGCGCTGGCATCGTTGTGCCTGGAGTTGGCACCGTTGCGCGCGAGGTGCGGGTTCTGCGGGATCTCGCCCACCCGGAGCGGCTTGGTGATGGCCGGGCGGCCGACGTAGGACGGCGTCACCAGCAGGCCGGGCGAAGGCGGAACGGGCAGCCAACCGTCGGGGATCACCACCACCAGACCGGTCCCCACGGCCAGCACGGCCATACCGATGCCGGCGCGCTGCCAGCTGATCCAGATTCTGTCCTGCACCCACCACCGCAGTCGGGGCACCAGCATCGCCAGTGCCACCGCCACCAGGACCCATGGCCCCAGGGCGATCCACAGCACCAGCACGCCCAGGAGGATCCAGATCACGGGGCAAGGTTAGGTGGCGTCGACACCTCGGTGCGCGCCTGTCCCGACCGCGGCCGCCGAACCAGACTCAGGCGGCCTGCTGGGCCTCGGCCTGGTTGAGACGACGCTCCTCCTGGGTCAGCCGAGCCATGGCGGCGCGGCGAACCTTCGGGCCCTTGGTAGCCATCGCGAAGAGCAACTTGGCCTGCTGCGGGAGGTTCTTGCGGTTGGTCGTGGCCAGGAAACCGTTGGGCAGGGACAGCCGCACGACCTTGTGCCAGGCCGAGTAGACCTGCGGCACCAGCGGACGGGCCAGGTAGGTGAGCTCGTACTTCTCGAACAACGCCTGCACCTTGGGAGCGATCTCGGCGTAGCGGTTGGAGGGCAGGTCGGGGAAGAGGTGGTGCTCGATCTGGTGGGAGAGGTTGCCGCTCATCAGGTGCAGCGCCTTCGATCCGGAGATGTTGGCCGAGCCGAGCATCTGACGGACATACCAGTCACCGCGCGACTCACCCTCGATCGATCGCTTCTCGAAGGTCTCGACCCCTTCGGGGAAGTGGCCGCACAGGATGATCGAGTTGGACCACAGGTTGCGCACGATGTTAGCGGTGAAGTTGGCCGCCAGAGTGGGCAGGAACGAGCCGGTCGGGATGGACAGCGCCGGGTGGATCGCGTAGTCCTTGGTGACCTGCTTGCGGATCTTGGTCAGCACCTGGCCGGCGCGACGGCGGAATTCGGGATCCTTGGTCTGCTTCTTCTTGATGACCGCGCCGAGATCCAGGTCGTAGGCCGCGATGCCGTACTCGAAGAACACGGCATTGATGAAGCACCAGAGGGGCTGGCCGAGGTGGAACGGCGCCCAGCGCTGACCTTCGTCGACGCGCATGATGCCGTAGCCGAGGTCGTTGTCCTTGCCGATCACGTTGGTGTAGGTGTGGTGCAGTTCGTTGTGGCTGTGCTTCCACTGCGCGGCCGGCGAGGCCATGTCCCACTCCCAGGTCGAGGAGTGGATCTTCGGGTCGCGCATCCAGTCCCACTGGCCGTGCAGGATGTTGTGCCCGATCTCCATGTTGTCGAGGATCTTGGCGACACTCAGGCCAGCGGTCCCGACGATCCACGCTGGGGGGAAGATGCTGCCGAGCAGCACGGCCCGGCTGCCCATCTCGAGGTAGCGCTGGGTCTTGATCATCTTGCGGATGTAGGCCGCGTCGCTGGCGCCGCGACTGTCGAGGATGTCTTGACGGATCGCGTCGAGCTCGACACCGATCTGCTCGATGTCGGCCTCGGTCAGGTGCGCGATCGGGCTCTGCGCCTGCTTCTGGATCGTGGTCATGGGATCTCCTAGTGGTCGAGGTGACAGTCGCCGGCGGCGGCGTTGATGCAGGTCTGCACCTTGATGGCAACGCTCTCGCCGGGGTCGACGGTGGTGATCTGGCCGTTGCGAAGGTCGCGTACGGAGCCTTGGGTCATCGGAAGGACGCAGCCCATGCAGATGCCCATTCGGCAACCGCTGGGCATCAGCACGCCGGCGTCCTCGGCGGCGTCGAGGATCGGGGTCGCACCGTCGGCCGTGATGGTGACGCCGTTGGCGAAGGCGACCGTGCCGCCGTCTCCGGGCTCGACGCGGGTCGTGCGGAACTGCTCGGTGACGAGCTCGAGCCCGGCGCTCTCATGGTGCTCACCGAGGGCGTCGAGAAGTCCGGCCGGACCGCAGGCCAGCGTACGGCGCTCCGCGAGGTCGGGCACCAGGCTCGCCAGGTCGGCCACGTCGAGCACACCGTGCTCGTCGTCGTAGCGGGCGATCAGGCTGATCGAGCCGGCGGCATCGAGGGCCTGGAGGTCGCGCAGGAAGATCGAGTCGGGCTGCGTCGGGGCCACGTGCACGACAACGATGTCGTAGTTCTTGCTCCGATCGAAGCGGAGCACCCCGGCGTCGGTGCTGGGGAACAGGTTGCGCAACATGCCGATGACCGGGGTGATGCCGGAGCCGGCGGTCACGAACAGCAGTCGGTCGTGGTCGGAGTTGAGCACGAACTCGCCGGCTGCCTGCTCGAGGTGGACCATCGTGCCCGGCACGGCTTCGTGCACGAGATGGTTGCTGACCAGACCGTCAGGGACGGCCTTGACGGTGATCGAGATGCGGCCGTCGGGACGCGGGCCGTGGGTCAGGGAGTAGGCGCGCCACTGGCGGACACCGTTGACGTCGATACCGATGCGCAGGTACTGCCCCGGCACGTGACCGGCCCAGTCGGCACCGGGGCGGATCACGATGGTGGCAGCGTCCGGGGTCTCTGCACGGATCTCCTCGATTCGCCCGCGGAGGTCGGCGCCGGAGCGCAGCGGGGCGAACAGGTCGAGGAAATCGGCCGGGACGAGGGGCGTGGTCGCCGCCTCGGCCAGGCGGGTCAGCCGATGCCGAAACGAGCGTGGGGTGCGGCCGGCCATCAACGTCATGCTCATGTCTTCCATCATGGCTGGACAAGGGGTGTAGATTCCTGACTCAGGAGCGTGAATATCTAGCCTCGTTTTGTTCAGGGGGGACAATAAT
>JARICB010000337.1 GCA_029264225.1 Nocardioides sp.
AACCAGCCCACCTCGCCGAACTCGATGCAGTCGGAATATTCGTCGTACGCGGCTGGCATGCGCGCTCCGCAGGTCAGCACGATCGGGTCGCCGTCCTTGCCCCACGCGGCACCCGGCGCACCGGACGGGCTCACTGCTTGGCGGCGCTCGCCGAACAAGGTGTCGGGCAGGGCATCGAGCAGCTCGGCGCAGGCCGCAGCGTCGGCCTCCGACAGTGCTTCGGCGTCGATCCTCACGTCGGAGGAACAGGCCGTAAGGGCGAGCAGGCCGACAAGGGCAAGCAGAGCAACGCCCCGCATCGCGACGGACCCGGGGCGTCGGTTGCTCGGGCTCAGATGTGGACGACGGGGCATGTCAGCGTGCGCGTGATCCCGTCGAGGTTCTGCACCTTGGAGACGACGAGCTTGCCGAGCTCGTCGACGTTCTTGGCCTCGGCGCGCACGATCACGTCGTAGGGGCCGGTGACGTCTTCTGCAAGCGTGACGCCCTTGACCTGGGCGATGGCCGAGGCAACCTCCGCGGCCTTGCCGACGTCGGTCTGGATCAGGATGTAGGCCTGGACGACCATCTGTACTCCTCGGTCTGGTTGGACAATGTTCAGGTGTGCTGCGTCAACTTACCGTGAGTCGGGGAACTGCCGATAGGTGCCCGCGCCGTCGTATCCCCAGCGGATCTGGTGTGATGGGCGGCATGGCTTTTTCCCCCGACGCGACGCTGGCCGATGCCGGTGAGTTCGGCCTGATCAAGGCGTTCACTGCGATCTTCGAGCAGGGCGAACACGTTCTGCTCGGCCCGGGTGACGACGCCGCCGTGCTGCGAATCCGCAACGGTCACGTCGTCGTCTCCACCGACCTGATGGTCGAGGGGCGGCATTTCCGCCGCGACTGGGCCACTGCCGAAGACGTCGGACACCGCGCCGCTGCCCAGAACCTCTCCGACATCAACGCCATGGGTGGGACCGCGCACTCACTGACGATCGGGCTGGGCGCACCGGCCGACCTGCCAGCGGCCTGGGCGCTCGACTTCGCCCGCGGGTTCGCGGCGGAATGCGCGAGCGTCGGCGCCAGCGTCGTCGGTGGAGACCTGACCCGGGCCGACCAGGTCGTGATCGCCGTGACGGCGATCGGTGCGTGTACCCAAGCCCCGGTGCTGCGCTCGGGTGCGAGCGCTGGGGAGGTGCTGGCCCTGGCCGGTCGCCAGGGCTGGGCCGCCGGCGGGCTCGCAGTGCTCGGGCGCGGATTCCGTTCCCCACGAGTGCTGGTCGAGGCCTACCGCCGTCCGGAGCCGCCCTATGCCGCCGGCAGGATCGCCGCCGAGGCCGGCGCGACCGCGATGATCGACATCTCCGACGGACTGCTCGCCGAAGCCGCGCATCTGGCCCAGGAGAGCGATGTCGCCATCGACGTACGCCGCACGGCCTTCGATCTCGCTGAACCACTCGTTGCCGTCGGCGCCGCACTCGGTATCGACCCGCTGACCTTCGTCCTCGGTGGTGGCGACGACCACGCGCTGCTGGCCACCTTCCCCGACAAGGCGGACGTGCCAGAAGGCTGGCAGGTCATCGGTTCGGTGGCCGAAGGGGCAGGCATCACCGTCGACGGGGATGCCTACGAGGGGGCGACCGGATGGACGCATTTCTGAGCGTTGGCCGCTCGATTTCATCCAGCCCGGCAGGTCGGATACTCTTGTTCGGTTGCTCGCTGGCCGCCTCGGCCTGGGCGAGCCCGATCGTTGTCGAATCACCCACGAATCTTTCAGGAGTACACGGTGGCTGCCGTCTGTGACATCTGCGCCAAGAAGCCCGGCTTCGGCAACAACCGACCGTGGTCGCGCAAGATTACGAAGCGTCGCTTCAACCCCAACATCCAGCGTGTGCGTGCCACCATCAACGGCACCCCCCAGCGCGTCAACATCTGCACCGGTTGCCTCAAGGCCGGCAAGGTCTCCCGCTGACCTGACGACCTGGACGGACCCCGAGAGCATCGCTCTCGGGGTCCGTTTGTCTGTCCCGACCATGGCTACGGCGCTAACGTGTGCCCGTCGGCCGCTGGACCTAGGAGGGTGTGAGCCATGGAGACGGTGCCGAGCGGCATCTCGACGGAGAGCCTTGCCCGCTTCGTCGAGATCGCGACCGATGCGCTTTCCGGGGCCCGCGAGGAGATCGACGCCCTCAACGTCTACCCGGTGCCCGACGGCGACACCGGCACCAACATGTTCCTCACCATCTCGGCGGCCCGCGACGCCGTCAAGGAAGCCCTGCTGCAGGAGCCCGATCTCGACCGCGGCGCGGCGCTGCGGACCTTGGCTCGCGGAGCCCTCCTGGGGGCTCGCGGCAACTCTGGGGTGATCCTGAGCCAGATGCTGGGGGCGTTCGTCGCCCGGGTCGGCGAGGTGACGCCGGGCGCCACCAGCGCGACCGTTGCGGCTGAGGCCATGCAGCGGGCCACGGACGCCTCCTACGGCGCTGTCGGCAAGCCGGTTGAGGGCACCATCCTGACCGTCGCCCGGGCCGCCTCCGACGCGGCGATGGCCTGCGCCGAGCACGACGAGAGCCGGGCCCGCGACGTGTTCACCGCCGCCGCCGGGGCAGCTCGGGAGGCGCTGGCCAGGACGCCCAGCCAACTCAAGGTCCTTGCCGATGCCGGTGTGGTGGATGCCGGGGGGCGCGGCCTGTGCGTCGTCCTGGACGCTGCGGAGACGGTCTCGACGGGGCGACGGCCACCGCCGGCGCCGATCGGCGTGCCACGGATCCCGGTCCCGATGGCCGCCAACCCGACGGATGGCGACCTCACCTGCGACGGGCCCTCCTACGAGGTGATGTATCTCCTGGAGGCCGACGACAGCCAGATCGGCCCGCTGAAGAGTGCGCTCGCCGACCTCGGCGACAGCCTGGTGGTCGTCGGTGGCGAACGGTTGTGGAACGTACATGTGCACGTCGACGATGTCGGCGCCGCCATCGAGGCCGGGATCGAGGCCGGCCGCCCCTACCGGGTCCGGGTCACCCACTTCGCCGAGCAGATCGCCGAAGGCCGTTGGCCGGCCACCCGCAGCGGCCGCAAGGTCGTCGTCGTCGCAGCCGGCCCCGGCCTGGCCGCGCTCTTCGAGGAGGTAGGCGCCGTCGTGATCGAGGGCGGGCCCGGGCGTCGTCCGTCCACCGGGCAGATCCTGGACGCCATTACCTCGTGCGGGGCCGCCGAGGTCGTCGTGCTGCCCAACGACGGCGACTCCGTCCGTGCCGCTGAGATCGCCGCCCGCACGGCCGAGGTGGCGGGCGAGATCCGGGTAGAGGTGATTGCTACCCAGGCCCAGGTCCAGGGGCTCGCCGCGATCGCCGTGCACGAACCGGGCCGTACGTTCGACCAGGACGTGCGCGAGATGACCGCCACCGCCCGCCACGCTCGCCACGGTGAGGTCACCGTGGCTGCCAAGCAGGCCATGACGATGGCCGGACCGTGCGAGCCCGGCGACGTGCTCGGCGTCATTGCGGGCGACTTCGCCGTGGTGGGTCACGACATCCGCGACGTCGCCGTCGACATCATCGAGCGACTGCTCGGTGGTGGTGGTGAGTTGGTCACGATCGTGGCTGGTGTGGATGGCGATGACCTGGCCGCGCGCACTGCGGCGTACGTCGAAAGGACGCATCCGGCCGTCGACGTGGCCGTCTACCAGGGCGGCCAGGAGCGTTACCCCTTGCTGATGAGTGTGGAGTGAATGGTCTCGATCACCCCTGAGTCGCCGGTGGCCAGCGTCTTCGGACGCTCACCCAAGCGCAAGCTCGTCGAGGAGGGCCTCGGCATCCACACGGTGGGGGAGCTGCTGCGGCACTTCCCGCGGCGCTACGTGGAGACCAACGAACTCTCCGAGGTCGCCGAGCCCGCGGTCGGCCAACTGCTGTCGGTGGTCGGTGAGGTCACTGGCGCAGCGGTGAAGCCCTTCCACCGCGGACGCAAGACCCAGTACCGCACCGAGGTGCGGATCCGCACCAACGGTCCGTCGTTCTCGCTCTCGTTCTTCAGCCCCTACGCAGGCCAAGCCAATTCCTATGTCGAACAGATGACCCCGGGCAGTCGGGGGCTCTTCACCGGCAAGGCCAAGATCTTCAACGGCACGTGGCAACTCGAGCAGCCGCACCAGTTGATGTTCGGCGAGGACGGCGAGGACCAGACACTCAGCAAGCTGCTGCCGGTCTACCCGTTGACCGGCAAGCTCTACGTATGGGACCTGATCAAGGTCATCCGGGTAGCACTCGACCTTGTCTGCGACGTCCCCGACATGTTCACCCCCGAACTGCTCGAGCGCTACCAGGTGCTCGACGTCATGACGGCACTCAGGCTGGTCCACGGCCCCGACGACTACGCGCAGGCGGGGGCTGCCCAGCGACGCTTCCGGTTCGAGGAGGCGCTGGTCCTCCAGTTGGTGCTGGCACGCCGCAGGGCTGCGCAACGGGCTCTGGGGGCGCAGGCTCGGGTAGGCGGCGGGGGGCTGCTGGCGGCGTTCGAGGAGCGATTGCCCTTCCAACTCACCAATGGTCAACGCGAGATCGGGGAGGTGCTCCAGACCGAGCTGGCCCAGCCGCACCCGATGAACCGACTCCTCCAGGGAGAGGTCGGCTCCGGCAAGACGCTGGTCGCGTTGCGGGCCATGCTGCGCGTCGTCGACTCGGGCGGCCAGGCAGTGCTGCTCGAACCGACCGAGGTGCTGGCCCAGCAGCACCACCGCTCGATCTCCGCGATGCTCGGCGACCTCGCCCAGGGCGGAATGCTCGGGGGCGCCGCCGAGGGCACCTCGGTTGCGCTGCTCACCGGCTCGATGTCCAAGCCCGCCAAGGATCAGGCGTTGGCGCTGATGGCCAGCGGTGAGGCGGGTCTGGTGATC
>JARICB010000373.1 GCA_029264225.1 Nocardioides sp.
AGCCTGACCTGGGACTTCAGCTATCCCGAGGACCTTCACAGCCAACTCTCCGCCCCTGAGGTCGACGAGCGTGGCTCCTACGGTTACGACCTTGGCGCAGGTCAGGCTGCGGCCAAGGCGTGCCACCAGACTCACCGGGCGTGCGCCCGAGGGGAGGGCGTGGGTACTGATCTGATCTGGGGTGATGGTCGCCGGTTCTAGGTCGTTGCCGCGACCCTCCAAACCCCGGTCGCGACTTCACGTGCTCCGACCAGCCCTACGTGGAAGGAAAGCGTTCGGCGCGCGCCCTAGCGCTACGACATTTCCGGAGACGGCACACTGGACCTATGGGTGATGACTCCGACAAACGGTGCGTGTTCTGCGCCATCATCGGCGACGAGGTCGAGGCAGAGATAGTGCTCGCGACCGACGATCTACTGGCCTTCCTCGACGTCCGGCCGGTCTTCAAGGGACACGTACTGCTGGTGCCCCGCTCGCACGTCGAGACCCTGCCCGACCTGCCTGCAGCGTCGCGTGATGGCTTCCTCGCCGCCGCCCAGCGGCTCGCGATGGCGGTCAAGGACGGTCTGGGCGCCCAGGGCTCCTTCGTCGCGATCAACAACACGGTGAGCCAATCCGTGCCGCACCTGCACCTGCACGTGGTGCCGCGGACCAAGGGCGACGGGCTGCGCGGCTTCTTCTGGCCGCGGGTGAAGTATGGCCCCGACGAGATGGGTCAGTACGCCGCACGCCTCCGCGCGGCCCTCACCTGAACGTCGCCAGGCAGGGGTACTAGGGTCGGCGGGGCATTCACCTCGATCTCAGGAGTCATCATGGGCCGCTTCGACGGACGCGTCGCAGTCATCACCGGAGCCGCACGCGGCATCGGATTCGGTACAGCGCAGCGGTTCGCCGCCGAGGGAGCTTCGGTAGCGATCCTCGACCTCGACGAGTCTGGCGCCGCAGAGGCAGCCGGCCGCATCGAGCTGAGCGACGGCGCCAAGGCGATCGGCATCGGCTGCGACGTCTCCAACTCGACCTCCGCCGAAGCCGCTGTGACCCGCGTCGTCGAGGAGCTCGGCGGCGTCCACATCCTGGTGAACAACGCCGGCGTGACGCGCGACAACCTGCTGTTCAAGATGACCGAAGAAGACTGGGACATGGTGATGGGTGTGCACCTCAAGGGTGCGTTCAACATGACCAAGGCTGCCCAGAAGCACTTCGTGGCGCAGAAGTACGGCAAGATCCTCAACCTCTCCAGCGTCAACGCCCTCGGTGCGCGCGGCCAGGCCAACTACTCGGCCGCCAAGATGGGCATCCAAGGGTTCACCCGCACACTCGGCATCGAGCTCGGCCCGTTCGGCATCAACGCCAACGCAGTGGCGCCCGGCTTCATCGCTACCGAGATGACCGATGCCACCGCCCGCAGGCTCAAGATGGAGCCCGAGGAACTGCGTCAGATGAATGCCGACGCCAACCCGGTTCGTCGAGTCGGTTTCCCCGAGGACATCGCCGCCGCTGCTGCGTTCCTGTGCAGTGATGAAGCCTCCTACATCACCGGCCAGACGTTGTACGTCGACGGCGGCGCCAAGCTCGGCTGACCCGGCGAGAAGGCTCGACCGCAGCGAGACGCTACTCACATTCGAGCGGTGTTCTCCGCCTGAAGTCGAGCCCGGTCACGCCAAGTAGTCGTGCTCGTGTTGGTTTTTGGCACGGTCGGTGCCTAACGTGAACCTCGGTTCTGTTGCGCCCCGATGCGGGTGCCAGAGCGCCTACCAACACCGCCCCCGGTAACGCCGAGTCCTGCCCGCCGGGGGTGGATCCCCGAGATTTCGACTCACGGGCGGGAGTGGGGGACCCACAGGTTCCACTGCCGAACACGCTCACACGTGTGCGGCTCGGGGTGAAGTCATCGCGCGATGACGGGGCACCTTCCGCCCTAACCCGACAGCTCACCTCACAGGCGTGGGAAAGGAATTCTCCATGCCCGCGATTCGTCGCACGGCGCGCTCCTGCGCGCTGTCACTCGTATCCCTCGGCGTCATCGGAGCGGCACTCGCTGCCGCCCCGGCGCACGCCGCCCCGCACAACGACAGATCTGGTGCCGTCGCGCTCGACGACTCACAGGTCGCGAAGTACGACGCCCAGGTGGCGAAGGCTCGCAAGCACGCCGAGCGGCGCCTTGACTCACGTGTGCGCACTGCCACGGATATCGCGCTGCACCAGCGCGGTGACACCTACTCCTACGGTTCGGCTGGTCCCAACGCCTTCGACTGCTCCGGGTTGATCTTCTACAGCTACCGTCAGGCCGGGTTCGACGTGCCGCGCACCTCCGACGCGCAGGCAGGCTCCACTCGCCGGATCGCCAAGGACAACATGCGCCCGGGCGACCTGATGTTCTTCTTCGACGGCGGTGGCGTCTACCACTCGTCGATCTTCCTCCGCTGGGAGAAGGGCCACGCCGTGATGCTGCACGCGCCCGGCTCCGGCCAGCAGGTCACCGTGGCCGCTCCCTGGACCGGCAACTGGTTCGCCGGCACCCTGCGTCACTGAGCCTCCGCAACACGGATCGTGCACGAGCACTGCGGCAGGTCGCCGTCACTTTGGGCGCGCCTGCCGCGCTGCTCATGCAGGCGCCGCCACACTTGGCTGGTTCACTGACCGTGTAGCCCTGTTTCCCCCCTGTGATCGGAGTACGTCGTGCACCCCCGTCTGCGTCTGTCTGTCGCCTCGTTCGCGACGCTTGCCCTGCTCGCCGGGCTCGCCGCCTGTGGTGGCGACGAGGAATCGTCCGACGGATCCCCGTCGTCCAACTCCTCGGCCGAGTCAGAGGCTCCCGAGCCGCCGGCACTGTGGCCACTCACGGGCCTGCCGGTCGAGGGCAAGCCGCCTCGCCACCCGGTGCTGGTCACCAAGGTGGACAACACCTCCTCCAGCGCTCCGCAG
>JARICB010000388.1 GCA_029264225.1 Nocardioides sp.
ACCCCGACGCGGCCAGCACGATCAGGGTCGCCGCCCCACGTTCATCGCGCCGAGGAGCATTCGATGCTCTTCCCCCAGACCGACGCAACGCGGCACGCCGTCGCTTCATGGCTGCTCCGCCAGGGCCACGGCCGTCGAGGTGAGGGTGATGGGGGGCAGGAAGTCGAAGAGTCCGCCCGGCCCCTCGACCTCGGCACGACAGGTCACGACGACCTGGTCGCCCTCGCGGGCAAGCGTGAGCGTGGCGCCGGGCGGCGCGACCCGAACCGCCACGGCCCTGGCGTCTGACTCGGCCTCGCCGCGGGCAGCCGCGCGGGCGGCCTCCCTGGCCGAGTCGACGACCCGAATCTGGGTCGCCGCCACCGCCAGTAGCCACACCAGACCGACAGTGACTGCGAGCACCAGCGGCAGTCCGAGCGCGAACTCTGCGGTCACCGCGCCGCGCTCACCACTCCCCCTGGGGCGCCCACGTGGAATCATCTGATCCCCAGCAGGCCCAACACGTGATCGAACAAGGACTTGAGCAACTGGTCGCCGAACCCACCGGTGAGCAGCTTGTAGAGCAGCCCCGCGAAACCGGCACCGGCGGCCGTGCCGACCGCATACTCAGCAGTCGTGATGCCGCGCTCGTCGCGCTCCGAGAATGGACGCCTTCGAGGCTGGGATGTGCGGGATTTCATCAGGATCCTCTCGGTCGTGGCCCCCCCCCTGCGGGCCAAAACCACCAGCCAGCGACACCCCACCCCCACGGCATCGCCGCCTGCTCGGTCGGCTGTGGAGGAAGCGAACTGCCGGCAACCTGTGGAGAGGTTGCGGTCCGCATCGGAGGCGTCGTGGGTCTTTCACGGTGCCGTCAAGGTGTTGAGCAACCCGGCCACGGTCGGCACGATGCCGATCAGCAGAAACGCCGGCAACAGGCACAACCCCAACGGCACGGCGGCCTTCACCCCCACGGCTCGGGCCCGGTCCTCGACCGTGGCCAAGGCGCCGCGTTCGAGGTCGTCGGCGAGTCGCTCCACCGCTTCCGCGACCGAACTACCGGTTGCCTCCGCACGCGCCAGGGTCCGACCAAGCGGCGCCAAGGCGTCATCGGTCGCTACCTGAGTCCACACCTGCGTCGGGTCGATCCCCAGCCGCAGTCGCACCAACACGCCGTTGACGCGCTGGGCCGTGGCCCCCGGACAGGCTGCGGCCACCGTGGCCAGCGCTGCCGACGGCGCTGCTCCCGAACGCAGGGCGCAGGCCAGCAGGTCGACGAAGTGCGGCAGGTCGCGCGCCACCTCCTCCCGCTCTCGTCGTACGTCGCCCGGTTCGGCTCGCACCAACGCGACCCACGCCGCCCCGGCGGCAACTGAAGCGGCGACCACGCCGATCGACCCACCAACGAACAGCCAGGCAGCGAGGCCCGCCAACGCGCACAGCAGTGGCCGCCACCACAGGATCCGTCTCGGGGCGGCCTGCCGGCCCACCTCGACGACCCGGCGCAACCTCGGGTAGGTCGGCTGCGCCAAGAAGACCGCGAGACCCGCCGCCACCGCGGCAAGGATCGTCATCGCGGGTCCACCCGGTCGGCCAGCGCCTCGATCCACCACAGCCCCGCCAGTGCGAAGGAGATCCCTGCAGCGAGGCAGCCGAGCCCGACGGCGGTTCCGGACAAGAAGTGCCAGGGGTCTCCACCGGCCCCCGACCCCATCATGAGCGCGACGACCGGCAGAGCAGCCACCAGCCGGGCGGTCGCGCGAGCCGATGCGAGCTCGGAGGCGACCACCCGCTGGGTCTGCCGTTGGGCCCGGATCCGAGCGGCCACCCGCGCTACCGCCTGCGCCAGCCCGTGGCCTGAATGGTGGGCCACCTGCCAGGCGGCACCGACGACCCGGAGGTCACCCGCACCGGGTAAGGCAGACAGTCGACGCAGCGCTCCCGGCACGTCGGAGCCCAGCGACCAAGCCTCCACCGCCGGAAGCAGCCCCGGCCAGCGGGTGGCGGCCTCAGCCAGCGCATGACCGGGTGGTCGACCCGCGGCGAGTTCGGCCGCGATGATCTCGCACGCCTCGAGCACCGCCAGCCCCGTCGCCTCACGAGCCCGCCGCTCCCTGCGTCGCTGCCAGATCAACCAGCCGCCTGCTCCCACCCCCAGCCCGATGACGCCCCACACCACGATCCGGACGGGCAGCCCACCCGTGACAACGCCCCACCCGGCCACGCCAGACCCGGTCACAGCGAGCGATCGCCACGGCGGATGTCGAACATTTATCGGCTGTGACGGGAAGACCAGCCACAGGGCGAGCCCGGTCATGGCCGCCGCCAACAGGGTCATGCCTCGAACCGCGCTGCCAAGGCAGCCGCCGCGGGCCCCCGAGTCATCCGACCATCGGCGTCAAAGGTCAGCGCCGCGACGAGCCGGACCGTTCCGTCGACGGCACGTTCGGGCACCCCGATCTGCGCCACGTGCCGGCGACCACCCGGCGCCCGCGCCACATGAATCACCACGTCGAGTGCCGCCGCCAACTGACTGTGCGCCGCGTCGCGGGGAAGGCCTGCTGCGGCGGCCAGCGCCTCGATCCGGGCGGGCACATCGCTGGCCGAGTTGGCGTGCAGGGTGCCGCATCCACCCGCGTGGCCGGTGTTGAGCGCAGCCAGGAGATCGACGACCTCGGCGCCTCGCACTTCGCCGACGACCAACCGGTCGGGACGCATCCGAAGCGCCTGGCGCACCAGCGTGCGCAGGGTGATCTCACCGGCACCTTCGATGTTGGGTGGTCGTGCCTCCAGGGCAAGCACGTGCGGATGATCAGGCCGCAATTCGCTCGCGTCTTCGACAAGCACCAGCCGTTCGGCGGGAGCGACCAGCGACAGCAGGCTCGCCAACAACGTCGTCTTGCCCGATCCGGTGCCACCGGAGATCAGGAGGGCCAGCCGCGACTCGACGATCGCGGTCAAGACCTCTGCGCAGTCGAGGCTGACCGACCCGGCCTCGAGTAGGTCATCGAGGGAGAAGGCGCGCGCCGAGGGCACCCGCAGCGAAATGACGGTTCCAGGGCGAGCAGTGGGAGCGAGCACCGCGTGGAAACGGGTGCCATCGGGCAGGCGGACGTCGGCGTAGGGCGTCGCATCGTCGAGGCGTCGCCCACCTGAGGCGGCGAGCCGTTGCGCGAGCCGGCGGACGGCGACCTCGTTCGGGAAGCGAACCGCCGTCAGCACGAGGCCAACTCCTTCATCGATCCAGACCTGCTCCGCACCGTTGACCAGCACGTCGGTCACCCCGGGCCGTCGCAGCAACGGCTCGAGCGGACCAGACCCGAGCACGTCACGGCGCAACGCGTCGTGGACCGCCAGCACAGTGGCGTCACCGACCGGGCGCCCGGCCGCCCGCAACGCCTGCGCGACCCGGTGCGCCGACAGGTCGCCGGGAGTCGCGGCGAGCCGCTCCCTGACGTCGTCGAGCAGCACGTCGTCGAACGGGGCGCTGTCGGATATCAGCATCAGGCCACCGCAGCGAGGAACGAGGCCGCGGCCCGACCCAGCGGGTCGCGGCGACCCCGAATCGGCCCGAGGCCGAGGTCGACCGCCTCGGCAAGCCCGCGCTGCTCGGGCACCTCCAGCGCAACCGGCAAGCCAGTAGCCGCGGCGAGGTCCGCCGCGGAGACGGCTCCACGACGCGGCGCCAATCGCACGGGCGAGGTGTCGCACATGAGCGCAAGCACCCGCAGGGTCGAAGCGATGCCAGCGACCGACGCCGGCGTCACCGCGAGGATCAGGTCACAGCGGGCCACCAGTTCCTTGCTGAGCACACCCTGGTGGCGCGCCAGGTCGAGCACCACCAACCGGTGACCACGGAGACCGGCCGCGAGCACGTCTCGCAGCACCGAGGGGTCCGGAGACGTGGTGCCGCCGGGATGCCAGGTCAACACACCGACTCCGTGACGGCGTGGCACCGCCTCCCGTAGTGAGCGCGAGCCAAGTCGTCCCGCAGTGCTCGCGAGGTCGTCCCAGCGGACACCTGGCACCTCGTCGAGGCCCAGCAAGCGGTCG
>JARICB010000397.1 GCA_029264225.1 Nocardioides sp.
AGACCGCTTCACCACGGGCAGTGAACTGTTGGGCCATCAGGATCTGCCGCGGCGCCTCCAGCACCGCCTCGATGATCGAGATGATGTCGAGGGTGTAGGTCTGCGACTCGGGGTCCAGTACGTCGAGCGCAGCCAGTGCGAAGTGGGCCAGCGGCTGATTGAGCGCGAAGTCGGCCGGGAGGTCCTGGGTCAGCACGTAGCGACGCCCGAACTCGTCCGGCTCGTCGAGCCGGGTCAGCACGCCCGTGCGGATCAGGCTGCGTGCCAGCCGCAGCGCCCGGCGCGAGAGCCGCAACTGCGAGCGGCGGTCCTCGTGGTTGTCGGTCAGTAGCTGGCGCATCACGGCGAAGGCGTCCTGCTCACGCGAGGCCACGTTGAGCAGCATCGCGTTGTCGACCTTCATCCGCGAGACCAGTTGCTCGGGCACTCCCGCCATCAGCTTGTCGAAGGTCTGCTCGGTCCACACGACGGTGCCCTCGGGCGGCTTCTTGAGCTGCGCCTTCGACTTCCGCTTCGCGTTGGCGCCGGGCGCGGCGTTCTTGGCGTCGGCTTTGGCCTTGGCCCGCTCGTTGTCGATGACGTGCTCGGGTGCCTGTACGACGACGTAGCCGGCCGTGTCGTAGCCCGCCCGTCCGGCCCGGCCCGCGATCTGGAGGAACTCACGCGTGCGCAGCACCCGCTGCCGGTTGCCGTCGAACTTGGCCAACCCACTGAAGAGCACGGTGCGGATCGGCACATTGATGCCGACTCCGAGGGTGTCGGTGCCGCAGATCACGGTCAGCAGACCACGCTGGGCGAGCTGCTCCACCAGCCGGCGGTATTTGGGCAACATGCCCGCGTGGTGGACACCGATTCCGCTGCGCACCAACTTGGACAGGGTCTTGCCGAACCCGGCCCCGAACCGGAACGTGCCGATCGTGTCCGCGATGGCTTCCTTGTCGACCGGGATCTTGACGGTGCCCTTGAGTAGCGAGACGGCATGCTCGATGGCCGCCATCTGGGTGAAATGCACGACGTAGACGGGCGCCTGCTTGGTCGTGACCAACTCCTCGAGCGTTTCGCTGAGGTGGGTCAGCGACCAGCTGAAGGTGAGCGGCACCGGACGCTCGGCGTCGTCGACGACGGCGACGGCCTTGCCGGTGCGTCGCAACAGATCCTCGGCGAAGAACGAGACGTCTCCGAGGGTGGCCGACATCAGCAGGAACTGGGCGTCGAGCAGCTCCAGCAGCGGCACCTGCCACGCCCAGCCGCGTTCGGGCTCGGAATAGAAGTGGAACTCATCCATCACCACCAACCCGACATCGGCGCCGCGCCCCTCGCGCAACGCGATGTTGGCGAGCACCTCGGCGGTGCAGCAGATGATCGGGGCATCAGCGTTGACCGCAGCGTCGCCGGTCAACATGCCGACGTTCTCGGCCCCGAACACCTCGCACAGGGCGAAGAACTTCTCGCTCACCAGCGCCTTGATCGGCGCGGTGTAGAAGCTCACCTTGTCCTGGGCCAGCGCCACCACATGGGCACCGACCGCGACCAGGGATTTTCCAGAGCCGGTGGGGGTCGCGAGGATGACGTGGTTGCCGCCAAGCAGCTCGATCACTGCCTCGTCCTGGTGCGGGTAGAGGTCGAGGCCCTGCTCGCCTACCCACGTAGTGAAGGCGTCGTACACGTCGTCGGCGTCGCCGCGCACTCGTGAGAGCTCGATGGTCATCAGTCCCTTGCCCTGGGGTGTGCGGTCGCGAAGACCTCGCGCAGGTTGTCGACCGTGACGAGGGTATAGATCTGGGTAGTCGTGACCGACGCATGGCCCAACAGCTCCTGGACGACACGAACGTCGGCCCCCCCGTCGAGCAGGTGGGTAGCGAACGAGTGTCGCAGCGTGTGGGGCGAGACGTCGCGGGTCACGCCGGCGCGCTCGGCCGTCTTCACCAGCACCGACCAGGCGCTCTGCCGGGACAAGCGGCCACCACGTGAGTTGAGGAACATGGCGCCGCCGGGAGTCGTGGCGTTCACCAGCTCCGGTCGCGCTCGCGTGAGGTAGGCAGCGACTGCGTCGAGCGCATACCCGCCGATCGGCACCAGCCGCTCCTTGGAGCCCTTGCCGCGCAGGAGCACAGTGGCATCGACGGTGTCGACGTCATCGATATCGAGCCCGACGGTCTCGGAGATCCGGGCACCGGTGCCGTAGAGCACCTCGAGCAGGGCCCGATCGCGCAGAGCGAGCGGGGTGTCGGGTATCCCCGCAGTCTCCAAGATCGCCTCCACGTCGGCCAACGGCAGCGCTTTGGGCAGCCGCTTGGCCGGTGTCGGAGGCTTGACGGCGTTGGCCGGGTCGGTGCTCGCGAGACCATCGGCCACGGCGAACTTGTGGAAGCCCCGGACGGCCACCACGGTGCGGGCGGCGGAGGTGGAGCTCAGCGGCGGGTGATCGCCGTCTCCCTCCCGCAGCCGCATCAGGAAGTTCGACACCACCGATTCGGTGATGCCGTCGAGATCGGCAACGCCGTGGTCGTCGAGGAAGGCGGCATACCTACGCAGGTCGCGGCGGTAGGACGTCAAGGTGTTGGCGGCCAGGCCACGCTCGACCCCCAGGTGGTCGAGATACGTACGGATGGCGCGCTCAGCAGGCGAGGGGCTCACTCGAGAACACTGCCGAGCCCGATGGCCTCGATGCCGACCGCATCGCCCACTGCCGCGTTGGTGAGACTTCCACCGTGGGTGTTGAGCCCCTGCGCCAGGCTGGCATCCTCGCGACAGGCGGTGCGCCAGCCCTGGTTGGCCAACGCTGTCACGTAGGGAAGCGTGACGTTGGTCAGGGCATACGTCGAGGTGTGCGGCACCGCGCCCGGCATGTTGGCTACGCAGTAGAAGATCGAATCATGTACTCGGTAGGTCGGGTCGGTGTGGGTAGTGGGATGTGAGTCCTGGAAGCACCCACCCTGGTCGATCGAGATGTCAACGAGCACCGATCCAGGCTTCATCCGGGCGACGAGGTCGTTGGAGACCAACGTCGGCGCCTTGGCACCGGGCAGCAGGACGGCGCCGATCACCAGGTCCGCGTCGAGACAGGCTCGCTCGACCTCGTAGCGGTTGGACGCCACCGTCTGGAGACGCCCCTGATAGAGACGGTCGGCCGCCCTGAGCTTGGTGATGTCTCGGTCGAGGAGCAGCACCTCGGCGTGCATGCCGATAGCCAGGGCCGCGGCGTTCATCCCGGCCACGCCGGCTCCGATGATGACCACCTTGCCGTGGTAGACCCCGGAGACGCCGCCGAGCAGCACGCCGCGGCCACCACCAGCACGCATGAGGTGGTAGGCACCCGCTTGGGGAGCCAGTCGACCGGCGACCTCAGACATCGGGTGCAACAGCGGGAGGGCGCCGTCTGGGGTCTGCACGGTCTCGTAGCCGATGGCGGTGATCCGGCGTTTCAGTAACTCGGCCGTGAGCGTCGGGTCGGCGGCCAGGTGGAGGAAGGTGAACAACACCTGCTCCTCGCGCATCCGGGGGTATTCCTCGTCGATCGGCTCCTTGACCTTGAGGATCAGGTCGCCGAACTCCCACACGTCGTCGGCGGTGCTCAGGATGCTGGCTCCCGCTGCGACGTACTCCCCATCGGTGATCGAGGAACCGAGTCCGGCGCCCTGCTGGACCCGCACGTCGTGACCGTGCGTCACGAGTTCGTGGACCCCGGCCGGCGTGATCGCGACCCGGTATTCGTGGTTCTTGATCTCCTGGGGAACGCCGATCTTCACTCTTTCTCCTCCCGACAACGTGCGTCGCGTCGGATTCGAGACTATCGCCCCACCAGCGCTCGGTACTCGGCACTCGGCACTTCAATGGACTTCAATGGGGCGAGTCGAGGTCCCCTCGACGCGTGAGCACGTCGTAGGCCAGCACGGCCTGTGCGAGAGGCCCCTGCTGGACCCGACCGTCGAGCACCGACTCGAGCAGGTCGGCCATGGGCACCCAGAAGGTCTCCATCTCCGCTTCCTCGTGCACCATCTCGAAATCGCCGCGGGAGGCGGGCGAGAGTCCTCGGGCCAAGAAGATCTCGTGCATCTCCTCGGAGATACCGGCGCTGGCGTAGGTGCTCAACAGCCGCACCCAGGACGTCGCGGCGAGCTCCGCCTCCTCGCGCAACTCCCGCTTGGCCGTCTCGAGCGAGGGCTCGTCGCCCGCGTCGCGCAGGCCGGCAGGGAGTTCGACGAACTCGCGACGGGTGGTGTGGCGGTACTGCCGCAGGCACAGCACCCGCTCCGCATCGTCGAGGGCCAGAATGATCACCGCTCCGGGGTGCTCCAGCGAGATCCGGGTGAACTCGTCCTCCGGGTGACCGGGGCGCGTCACGGTGTCGGCCCGCAGCGCCACCACCCAGTCGTCGCGGTAGAGGTCGCGACTTCCCGTCACCGGCCACTCAGCGGGCCGGTCTGCGAGCCGCTCCACCGTGGTGGACGGGTGCACATCACTCATACGAGGAGCCTAGCGAGCCAGCACTGCGACTCCCCCGATTCGGGCGCGGTTACAGTGCTGGACATGACGTTGAAGAGCCTGACCCACCACGAAGCAACCCTGCGGGCCCGTCTGATCACGGTTGATCGCTACGACATCGACGTTGACCTGACGGGACTGCTGGAGGGTGATCGTTTCGCCTCCGTCAGCACCGTCACCTTTACCTGCGCCGAGCCGGGAGCTTCGACGTTCGTCGACTGCGTTGCCGACGTCACGAGCGCGACCCTCAACGGCGTGGCCCTGGACCTGACGACCGTGTCGCAGGGCCGTCTGCCGTTGGTCGATCTGGCCGGCGAGAACGTGCTGATCGTTGCTGCCGAGACGACCAACACCGCTGACGGCGAGGGGATCCTGCGCACGGTCGACCCGAGCGACCAGCTTGTCTACGTCTGGACCAGCCTGGAGACCGATGAGGCCCGTCGGCTCTGGGCCTGCTTCGACCAGCCCGACCTCAAGGCTCCCCACAAGTTCACCGTCGAGGCGCCGGAGAGCTGGCTGGTCACCTCCAACGGGGCCCCCGATTCGATCCAGCCCGCGGCCACCGAAGGGGTGCGGGTCTGGTCGTTTCCCGACACGCCGCCGCTCTCGACCTACGTCGTAGTCATCAACGCCGGGCCCTTCCACGAGATCCGTCAGCAGCACGACGGTTTCGACCTCGGCTTCTACTGCCGTCAGTCGCTTGCTCCGCATCTCGAGCGTGACATCGAGGAACTGGTGACGCTGACCCGTCAGGGATTGGCGTTCTTCGGCGAGAAGTTCGCCTTCGCCTTCCCGCAGGAGCGCTACGACCAGGTCTTCGTGCCCAACCTGGGCGGTGCCATGGAGAACTGGGGTTGCGTCACCTATGGCGACGGCCAACTCTTCCGCACTCCCCCGACCTACGCCCAGCGCGAGACCCGTGCGGAGTTCATCTTCCACGAGATGGCCCACATGTGGTTCGGCGATCTCGTCACCATGCGCTGGTGGGACGACCTGTGGCTCAACGAGGCGTTCGCCTCCTGGGCCGCCAACTGGGGCCTGGCCAACGCCAGCGAGTTCTCCGAGATCTGGGCCAGCTTCCTGGCCGTCGGCAAGCGCACGGCCTACGAGATGGACATGGGCCCGGGCCGACACCCGATTCGCGGCGAGGTCAAGGACGTCGCGTCAGCCATGGCCAACTTCGACGCCATTACCTACATCAAGGGCCAGAGCGTGCTGCACCAACTGGCGGCCTACATCGGCGAGGACGCCTTCATCGAGGGCCTGCGCGACTACTTCGGTCGCTACGCGTGGAGCAACACAGTGCTCGACGACCTGATGGCGGCCTTCGGGCAGGCAGCGGGCCGCGACCTCACGGAGTGGACCGCTGCTTGGCTGGACCGCGCAGGACCCGACGTGCTGAGCCTGAGTAGGGCGACGCTGAGTGCCACCTCGCCCGACGACCAGGCCCCACGCCCCCACCGCCTCAACATCGACACCTACACGGTCGGCGGCACTCTTACCCTGGCCGGTCGCACCGAGGTGCTGCTGAGCGAGGTCAGCGCCGAGTTGGACCTGCCCGAGGGCGACCTGCGGCTCGTCAACGCGGGTGACCTGACCTATGCAGCTGTCCGACCCGACCCGCAGTCGCAGCAGTTGATGCTCGAGCACATCTGCGAACTGCCCGACGCACTGTCTCGAGCCCTCGTGGTCGGTACGGCGACGCAACTACTGCTGCTCGGCGAGTTGGCCCCCCGCGACGCGGCCGGAGCCGTGAGCCGGGCTCTCGCCACGGAGGACAGCCCCGCACTCGTTGCGTCGCTGATCGCGATGGGCACCCAGTTCACCGGCCGATGGGCTTCCGGCAACGAGGCCCCCGCCCTCCAAGCAGCATTCGCTGACGCTGCTCTCGCGCTCAGCCGCCAGGAGGCTCACCGGCAGCCGGCGCTGCGAGCGCTGGCGGGCAACGCGTCCACCGACGAGCACTGGGCGGCGCTGGAGGCGGCCGCCGGTGCCGCCACCAGCGCTGGCGACAACGACCTGGCCTGGCGCGTCGCCACTCGCCGCGCAGAGCTGGGTGACTACGACGAGGCAGCGGTCGACCGGCTGCTCGCCTCCGACCCGGACCCGGATGCCGGCATGCGCCGGTTGGCAGTCCTGGCGGCGCGACCCCACCTCGAATCGAAGGAAGAGGTCTGGCGTGCGTTCTTCGTCGACTACTCGATCCCTGCCAGCCGGGAGACCCTCGTCCTGGGCGCCACCTTCTGGCGACCGGGACAGGCTGAACTGCTCCAGCCCTTCGCCAGGCGCTACCTCGAGGAGCTGCGCACGCTCAAGGGCGGGCTGCTCAACCAGGGCCTTACCGTGCGCGCCATGTATCCGCTAGGTGTCGGTGACGCAACGTTCGTGGCTGCCGCCGACGTGGCCAGCGATGACGAAACGCTCAGCGCCTACGCTCGTAACCAGCTGAAGGCCAATACCTTCGTCCAGTCACGCATCCTGAGCGCCCGCGAGCTCTAGGGGGCCTCGTCGGCGTCGAGGTCCACTCGACGCAGCCCGTGCTCGTCGATCGGGATGCGCAGCTCGCGCTGGCGCTCGATCGCCGCACCGACCAGTCCGGCGAACAGCGGGTGTGGCCGGGTGGGCCGTGAGCGCAGCTCGGGGTGCGCCTGCGTTCCGATGTAATAGGGGTGCACCTCGACCGGCAGCTCCACGAACTCCACCAGCCCTAGATCGGGGTTGACACCGGAGAAGACGAGACCGGCCGACTCGAGCTCGTCGCGGTAGGCCTCGTTGAACTCGTAGCGGTGCCGGTGACGCTCCTCGACCCGCTCCAGGCCATAGGTCTGGTGGGCCACGCTGCCGGGCGTCAGATCGGCGGGCTGCAGCCCGAGACGCATGGTGCCGCCCAGGTCGCCAGCACCGTCGACGAACTTCTTCTGCTCCTCGATCGTGGAGATCACCGGTGCAGACGTGTCGGGCTCGAACTCCGTCGATCCGGCGCCCTCGATCCCGACCACGTTGCGGGCGTATTCGATCACCATGCACTGCATGCCCAGGCACAGGCCCAGGGTAGGAATGCGGTGGGTGCGGGCGTAGGTCAGGGCTCCGAGTTTGCCTTCCAAGCCCCGGATGCCGAACCCGCCGGGCACGCACACCGCGTCGACATCGGCGAGGTGCTTGGCGGCACCCTGGGGGGTCTCGCACTCGTCCGAGGGGATCCAGCGCAGGTGCACCTTGGCCTCGTGGGCGAAGCCGCCGGCGCGGAGCGCCTCGGCGACCGAGAGATAGGCGTCGGGCAGATCCACATACTTCCCGACCAGGGCGACGGTGACGTCTTCCTGTGGGTGGTGCACGCGGCGGAGCAGGTCGTCCCAGACCGTCCAGTCAACGTCGCGGAACGGCAGGTTGAGGCGGCGTACGACGTAGGCATCGAGGCCTTCGCGGTGCAGCACCTTGGGAATGTCGTAGATCGACGGCGCGTCAGCGGCGGTGACCACCGCCTCCTCATCGACGTCGCACATCAGCGAGATCTTTCGCTTGATGCTGTCGGGCAGCTCCCGATCGGCGCGGCACACGATGGCGTCGGGCTGGATACCGATGGAGCGCAGCGCCGCGACTGAGTGCTGGGTCGGTTTGGTCTTCAGTTCACCGGACGGGCCGATGAACGGCACCAGCGAGACGTGGATGAAGAAGCAGTTGTCCCGGCCGATCTGGTGGCGGGTCTGACGGGCCGCCTCGAGGAACGGCAGCGACTCGATGTCGCCGACGGTGCCGCCGACCTCGGTAATCACCACATCGATGTCCGGCCCACCCATGGCGAGGATCCGGTCCTTGATCTCGTTGGTGATGTGCGGGATCACCTGCACGGTATCGCCCAGGTAGTCGCCGCGGCGCTCCTTGGCGATCACCGTCGAGTAGACCTGCCCGGTGGTGACGTTGGCGATCTGGCCGAGGTCGGTGTCGAGGAACCGCTCGTAGTGCCCGATGTCCAGGTCGGTCTCGGCGCCGTCGTTGGTGACGAACACCTCGCCGTGCTGGAACGGGTTCATGGTGCCGGGATCCACGTTGAGATAGGGATCCAACTTCTGCATCGTGACCCGCAGTCCGCGGGCCTTCAGCAGGCTTCCCAGGCTGGAGGCGGTGAGCCCCTTGCCGAGAGAGGAGGCGACGCCTCCAGTGACAAATACGTGCTTGGTTTGCGTCGCGTTCTTCACGGGGTTCGAGACTACCCCAGCGGGACCGGGCCGTCGGCACCAGAGGCCCCGAAGGCGCCGCCCTTGGTGCTCAACGAACGGGTCAGGGTCAGGATCGCCGCCACCCGGCCGGCGGCGGTGTCGATTCCGTCGACGGTTGCAACCTCGGCGGAGACGGGCGCGGCGCGCAGCCGAGCAACCTGACCATCGGCACCGTCGGCAAGCGTGCCTACGGCCACGACACCGACCGCGGCGCGTGAGAGCCCCGCTGCCAGGCCAGCGAGGATGGCGTCGCCACCCTCGGGTGCGGGCTCGGCGCCCAGGACGAGCAACACCAGGGGGGCCTGACGTGTCACCCCTGCATCGGCAGTCAGCAGGCCGGCACCGACAAGGCTGTCGAAGATGGCCGTGTGCTTGCCGGTGGGGTCGCCACCTTCGGGCACGGTCGTGGCCACCGCCAGTCCGAGCAACTGTCCGATCCGGTCGTACGTCGAAGCATCGGCAGCGATCGCCTTGCCCTGCTGGGTCATCAACTGGCTCCCCAGCGTGTCTACGAGCGACTTCTGCTCCGGCGAGACCATCGCCTCGGTCAGGGAGTAGCGGGCACTGATGGTGCCGCCCGCTGCCGCGACCTGTTCGGCCAGCGAGGTGATGATCTGCTCATCGGCGCCCGGAACGCTGACCACGGCCACCGACCGGTCGGCCAACTTCGCGCTGGTCAGCAGTGGGCCGACAGCGCCGCTGAAGGTCTCGGCATACACGCCGGCCTGGTCGCTGCCCTTCTGGTCCTGGGCCGACGCGGGCGTGGGCTTCGCGTCGGTGACGTCGGAGAGTGGTCCGCCGCCCAGGACGATGCCCACCGCAAGAGCGATGAACACGGCCACGATGCTGGTCAGGAAATGCCGGAAGGTGATCACTGGAAAAGTCCTTGCACACGATCGATGAGGTTGGTGACGGCGTCGGTAACGACCGGGGTGGCGACATCTGCCCACTCCTGGCCGACCGGGGTAACGCCGATAGCGGCGGCCAGGGCGACCAGACCGGCGAGGGAGAGCGCCAAGAGATGGCGTGGACGTACCTGGCCGTCGTACAACCGCGGCACCGCCGCTGCGTCGACGAGGCGAGGACCGACCTTGAGTCGGGTCAGATAGGTGCTGGCCAGGCCCGTACGCTGCCGGTCCAGGAACTCGTCGAGGGTGGCGTGCATGCCGACGCCGACGATCAGGCTGGCCTGACCGGCGTCGGCCAGGATCAGGGCCGCATCCTCGGTAGTGGCGCCCGTCTCGAATCTCAGGGGTCGAATACCTGCACGCTCGAACCGCTCGGTCGAGGCCTGGGACGCGCCACGCTCGACGAGGGCGATCACGTCGGTCGCCTTCTTCAGCACCTCCAGCGACGGCATCTCGTCGTCGCCGGCGTTGGCGACCACGATGTCCGGCTGGTAGCCGGCCGAGCGGAGCGCGTCGGCGCCCAGGTCGACTCCGATCAGCACCGGATGCTGTTCGCGGATGAAGGCCTTGATCCCGGCCAACTCCGCATGCCACTCGTGCCCCTGCACGAGCACGACGACCGGACGACCGGTGAGATTGGTGGCAGTGCGCGGCACTCCCCTGCCGTGCAGGAGCACGTCCTGCTCGCGCCGGAGGAACTCGGTGCTGTTGTGGGTGAAGCTCTCGAGCTGGGATCTCAGGCCGGAGCGGGCCGACTCCATCTCGGCGCGGACCACGTCTTCGCTGACGAACCGTCCCGCGGCGACCAGTTCAGCACCGAGGTAGACCTCCCCCTCGTGCAGGCGGACCGAGGAGCCGTCCTTGACCCGACCGATCAACTCGTCGCCGAACGTGTCGTACACGGGGATCCCGGCCGCGAGCAGCACGTCGGGGCCAAGATTGGGGTAGCGCCCGGAGATCATCGGGGCGGCGTTGAGCACTCCGGCCACGCCCGCATCCACCAATGCCTGGGCGGTGCCCCGGTCCATGTCGCGGTGGTCGACGACGGCCAGGTCGCCGGGTCGAAGCCGGCCCAGCAGGTGAGGAGTGCGTCGGTCGACACGAGCGACGGCGTGGATGCCGGGCAGTGCCTGGTTGGTGCGCTGGCGAACAGAGATTCTCATGACACAGCAATGTTCTCAGTCGACGTACGTCGATCGGCGCAGCCCAGTTCGTAGGCGAGTCGCGCGTGAGTTGCGACCTCGAACGCCGCCAGCGGGCTCAGTCGGCGCGTGCCGGGGCGGCAGCGAGCAGCAACTCCCGAGCGTGGGCGAGCGCCGTGTCGGACTCCTCGAGACCGGCCAGCATGCGGGAGAGTTCGCGCTCACGCTGCGAGTCGTCCAGCACCGTCAACCCCGAGGTGGTGACCATCCCGTCGCTGGCCTTGTGCACCACCACATGTTGGTCGGCGAAGGCGGCCACCTGGGCCAGGTGGGTCACGACCAGCACCTGCGCATCGGCGGAGAGCCGCGCCAGTCGTCGCCCGATCTCGATGGCAGCCTTGCCGCCGACTCCGGCGTCCACCTCGTCGAAAACGAAGATCGGCACCGGGCTGGTGCCGGCGAGAGCGACCTCGACGGCCAGCATGACGCGAGACAACTCACCACCGGACGCGCCCTTGTGCAGGGGGCGGGGTTCGGCTCCGGTATTCGCAGCCAGCAGCAGTTCCACCTCGTCGACACCGGTGGCGCTGGCACGCACCCAGCGACCGTCGACCTCGAGGAGAGTAGGCGTCGGCACGTCGGGGGCGGCTGCCTCCTGGCTGCATACGTCGATCGTGACCTTCGCGTGCGGCATGGCCAGCAGAGCGAGTTCGTCGGTCACTACCGACCCCAGGCGCTTGGCAGCCTTGAGCCGGGCCGCAGTGAGTTTGCTCGCTGTGACCCCGAGCTGGGCGCGCAGCGCGGCCTGCTCGGCCTTGAGCTGGTCAATCTGCTCGTCGGTGGAGTCGAGGTCCAGCAATCGTCGTGATCCTGCCTGCGCCCAGCCGAGGACCTCGTCGATCGTCTCGCCGTACTTGCGGGTGAGGGCCGTCAGCGCCGCACGGCGTTCGCTGACGGCGGCCAACCGTGTGGGGTCGGTCTCGAGCGCGGCAGCGTAGGAGGCGACGTCGGCGGCAACGTCGGACAGCAGGTAGGCGACCTCGGCCAGTCGGTCGGCGAGCTCGGCCGCCTTGGTGTCGTGCTCGCGGACCCCCTCGAGCAGGGCTCGGGCTGCGGCCGTGGTGGCGAGCGCGTCGGGGCTGCCCTGGTCACTGCTCAGCGCCTCGCGAGCCTGCTCGGCGGCCGTGCGCAACGTGTCGGCGAAGCCGAGGCGGCCCTCCTCGGCGGCCAGCGCGGTGTCTTCGCCGGGCTCCGGGGCGACCGCTTCGATCTCGCTCATACCGAAGCGGAGCTGGTCTGCCTCCCTGGCTCGTTCCTGCGCGCTGTGGACGACCTCCCGCAGCCGCTGCTCGACGTCGACGAGCCGGGTGTAGCCCTCGGTGTAGCTGTCCAGGACCTTGGCCAGACCTGCGCCCGCGAACCGGTCCAGTGCCTCCCGCTGGGCGCTCTGCTTCAGCAAGCGGTGCTGGTCGGACTGGCCGTGCACGGCCACCAGTGGTTCGGCCACGCTGGCCAGCGCCGAGACCGGCACGGAGGCGCCGCCTACCCACGCTCGGGACCGGCCCTCCGCCGCGACGTTGCGCGCCAGCACGACCCGGCCGTCCTCGGCCTCACCTCCGACTGCTTCGACGGCACTGAGCACGTCGGGCCAGTCCGCCACGGCGATGACCCCTTCGACCCGGGCACCCGATGCGCCCGTGCGCACGGCACCTGTGTCGGCCCGGCCGCCCAACAGCAGTCCGAGGGCAGTCACGATCATCGTCTTGCCAGCGCCGGTCTCACC
>JARICB010000399.1 GCA_029264225.1 Nocardioides sp.
ATCTTCACCCGTGCCGCCTACGAGGCTCTCGTGGCCGCCAAGGGCAAGAAGAAGGAGGGCGACAAGTGAGCATCCTGGACAAGGACCACCGCGACATCCTGATCGCGCCGGTCGTCTCCGAGAAGAGCTACAGCCTCCTCGACGCGAACAAATACACCTTCATCGTCCGACCGGATGCCAACAAGACCGAGATCAAGATCGCGGTCGAGAAGGTCTTCAAGGTCAAGGTGACGTCGGTCAACACGCTCAACCGCCAGGGCAAGACGCGGCGTACGCGCACCGGCCTCGGCAAGCGCGCCAACACCAAGCGCGCCATCGTCAGCCTCGCTGAGGGTCACCGCATCGACATCTTCGGAGGTCCGGTCTCCTGACCGGGCTGCACGAATAGGAAACTGATATGGCTATCCGCAAGTACAAGCCGACCACCCCGGGCCGTCGTGGCTCCTCGGTGGCCGACTTCGTCGAGATCACTCGGACCACGCCCGAGAAGTCGCTGACGCGTCCGCTGCCCAAGAAGGGCGGCCGCAACAACCAGGGCCGGATCACTACCCGGCACCAGGGTGGCGGTCACAAGCGCGCCTACCGCATCATCGACTTCCGTCGCTACGACAAGGACGGCGTGCCGGCGAAGGTCGCTCACATCGAGTACGACCCCAACCGCACCGCGCGCATCGCGCTCCTGCACTATGCCGACGGCGAGAAGCGCTACATCATCGCGCCGAAGGACCTGACGCAGGGCACGCCGCTCGAGTCCGGCCCCAACGCCGACATCAAGACCGGCAACAACCTGCCGCTTCGCAACATCCCGGTCGGTACCACCATCCACTGCGTGGAGCTTCGTCCGGGTGGCGGCGCCAAGATGGCCCGCTCGGCCGGCAACTCCGCCCAGCTGGTGGCCCGTGAGGGAAGCCGCGCGACGCTGCGTCTGCCTTCGGGTGAGATGCGCTTCGTCGATGTGCGCTGCCGCGCCACCGTGGGCGAGGTCGGCAACGCCGAGCAGTCCAACATCAACTGGGGCAAGGCCGGCCGGATGCGCTGGAAGGGCAAGCGCCCGACCGTTCGCGGTGTCGTCATGAACCCGGTCGACCACCCGCACGGTGGTGGTGAGGGTAAGACCTCCGGTGGTCGTCACCCGGTGTCCCCCTGGGGTCAGCCTGAGGGCCGCACGCGCAAGCGCAAGGCCTCCGACTCCCAGATCATCCGTCGCCGCAAGTCCGGCAAGGGTAGGAAGTAACCGACATGCCTCGTAGCCTGAAGAAGGGCCCCTTCGTCGATGACCACCTTCAGAAGAAGGTGGACGCCGAGAACGACAAGGGCAGCCACAACGTCATCAAGACCTGGTCGCGCCGATCGATGATCGTGCCCGACATGATCGGTCACACCATCGCGGTGCACGACGGCCGCAAGCACGTACCGGTGTTCGTGACCGACTCGATGGTTGGCCACAAGCTCGGTGAGTTTGCGCCGACCCGCACCTACAAGGGTCACGTCAAGGAAGACCGGAAGGGACGCCGTCGATGAGTACCACCGAGCGCCGGCGCACCAGCGCCCGCCGCGAGAACCTGCTGGGTGACCAGCCCGGTGCCTTCGCGAGCGCCCGCTACGTGCGGATCACCCCCATGAAGGCTCGCCGTGTCGTGAACATGGTTCGCGGTCTTCCCGTCGACGAAGCCCTTGCGCTGCTGCAGTTCGCGCCGCAGGCCGCCTCCGAGACCGTCTACAAGGTGCTGGAGAGCGCCGTCGCGAACGCCGAGACGACCGAGGGCCTGCCCACTGGCGACCTCGTGGTGTCGGTCGCGATGGTCGACGAGGGCCCGACGATGAAGCGTTGGCGTCCGCGTGCGCAGGGTCGTGCGACCCGCATCAACAAGCGCACCAGCCACATCACGCTCGTGGTGCAGCCGGCCGACGCCGTCGCTGCTGCCAAGAACAATGGAAAGGGTGCCTGATGGGCCAGAAGATCAACCCGAATGGCTTCCGCCTGGGCATCTCTACCGACCACAAGAGCCGTTGGTACGCCGACAAGCTCTACAAGGCCTACGTCGGTGAAGACGTGGCCATCCGCCGGTTGCTCTCCAAGGGCATGGAGCGGGCCGGTATCTCCAAGGTCGAGATCGAGCGCACCCGCGACCGGGTCCGCGTCGACATCCACACTGCGCGCCCGGGCATCGTCATCGGCCGCCGCGGCGCCGAGGCCGACCGCATCCGTGGCGAGCTGGAGAAGCTGACCGGTAAGCAGGTCCAGCTGAACATCCTCGAGGTCAAGAACCCCGAGATCGACGCTCAGCTCGTCGCCCAGGGAGTTGCCGAGCAGCTCTCCGGTCGCGTGCAGTTCCGTCGGGCGATGAAGAAGGCCATGCAGACCTCGATGCGCTCCGGTGCCAAGGGCATCCGGATCCAGTGCTCGGGTCGTCTCAACGGCGCCGAGATGTCGCGCACCGAGTTCTACCGTGAGGGCCGCGTTCCGCTCCACACGCTGCGGGCCGACATCGACTACGGCTTCTACGAGGCCAAGACGACCTTCGGTCGCATCGGTGTCAAGGTCTGGATCTACAAGGGTGAGGTTGCTGGCACGCGTGCCGAGCGCCAGGCGCAGGCTGCTGCTCGCGCCGGTGCCCCCGGTCGCGGCGGCGCAGCCCGTCCCGCCCGCGGTGGCGAGCGCCCCAGCCGTGGCACGCGTACCGACCGCCCGACCCGCACCGACGCGCCCGCCGAGGCCGCTGCTCCCGCAGCGACCGAGGCTCCGGCGGCCGAGGTTGCGACCACGACCGGACAGGAGGGCTAACACCATGTTGATGCCCCGTCGTGTCAAGCACCGCAAGCAGCACCACCCCAAGCGAACGGGTGCGGCCAAGGGCGGCACCACGCTCGCCTTCGGCGACTTCGGCGTCCAGGCGGTCGAGGGTCACTATGTGACCAACCGACAGATCGAGTCGGCTCGTATCGCCATGACCCGCTACATCAAGCGTGGCGGAAAGGTCTGGATCAACATCTACCCGGACCGTCCCCTCACCAAGAAGCCTGCCGAGACCCGCATGGGTTCCGGTAAGGGTTCGCCCGAGTGGTGGGTCGCCAACGTCAAGCCCGGCCGTGTCATGTTCGAACTTTCCGGCGTCGACGAAGCGACTGCTCGTGAGGCCATGCGCCGCGCGATGCACAAGCTTCCGATGAAGTGCCGGTTTATTTCCCGCGAGGCAGGTGAATTCTGATGGCAACCAAGCTGAACGCCCACGAGCTCGACGAGCTCAATGCCGTCGACCTCGAGGCCAAGCTCCGCGAGGCCAAGGAGGAGCTTTTCAACCTCCGATTCCAGGCGGCCACCGGCCAGCTGGACAGCCACGGCCGACTCCGTACGGTCAAGAAGGACATTGCCCGGATCTACACCGTGGTGCGTGAGCGCGAGCTCGGCATCCGCAGCACCCCGGGTGCTGACAACACCGAAGAGGCCAGCGCATGAGCAAGACCACCGAAACCAGCCAGGACGCGCCGCGTAACCAGCGCAAGGTCCGCGAGGGCCTGGTCGTGAGCGACAAGATGGACAAGACCATCGTCGTCACGGTCGAAGACCGCGTCAAGCACGCCCTGTACGGCAAGGTCCTGCGCAAGACCTCGCGATTGAAGGCGCACGACGAGGAAAACCAGTGCGGTATCGGCGACCGGGTCCGGATCATGGAGACTCGTCCGTTGTCGGCCACCAAGCGCTGGCGCCTCATCGAGGTCCTCGAAAAGGCCAAGTGAGCCAAGGCCGGTTCGCCGGCCACCTCACACACAGCTTCATCTGACCGACATCAGTTCGGCCAGGCTCGCGGTCCGTTGAGATCGCGAGAACCGGCTCGACAACCAGGAGAAATCAATGATCCAGCAGGAGTCGCGACTCAAGGTCGCCGACAACACCGGTGCAAAGGAGATCCTTTGCATCCGTGTTCTCGGTGGCTCGGGCCGTCGCTACGCCGGCATCGGTGACGTCATCGTCGCCACCGTCAAGGACGCGATCCCCGGTGGCAACGTCAAGAAGGGCGACGTCGTCAAGGCCGTGGTCGTGCGCACCGCTAAGGAGCGCCGTCGCGTGGACGGTTCCTACATCCGCTTCGACGAAAACGCAGCAGTCATCCTCAAGAGCGATGGCGAGCCGCGTGGAACCCGCATCTTCGGCCCGGTGGGCCGTGAGCTGCGCGAGAAGCGCTACATGAAGATCATCTCGCTCGCCCCGGAGGTGTTGTGAGAGATGGGTAAGAACACCATGAACATCAAGAAGGGCGACACCGTCAAGGTGATCGCCGGCAAGGACAAGGGCGCTACCGGCAAGGTCATCTCGGTGCTCCGCGAGGAGCAGCGGGTGATCGTCGAGGGTGTCAACCGTGTCAAGCGGCACACGAAGGCCGTCCAGGGTGGAAACTCCGGCGGGATCATCACCGCCGAGGCTCCCATCCACGTCAGCAACGTCATGCTGGTCGAGGGTGACGGCGTGACCCGCATGGCCTTCCGTCGCGACGATGTCACCAAGCGTCGCGCCGACGGCTCGACGTACTCCGCACAGCGCAGCGTCCGCGTGTCGCGCAAGACCGGGAAGGAGATCTGAGATGGCTGAGTCCACCCAGACCACCGAGTCCACGATCCCGCGCCTGAAGGCCCGCTACCGCGAGGAGATCGTTCCCGCGCTGCAGACCGAGTTCGACATCAAGAACATCATGCAGGTGCCCGGCCTGACCAAGATCGTGGTCTACATGGGTGTCGGCGAGGCTGCTCGCGACTCGAAGCTGATCGAGGGTGCCATCAAGGACCTCACCGCGATCACCGGTCAGAAGCCGTCGGTGACCAAGTCGCGCAAGTCGATCGCCCAGTTCAAGTTGCGTGAGGGCATGCCGATCGGTGCGCACGTCACGCTGCGGGGCGACCGCATGTGGGAGTTCCTCGACCGGCTGCTGTCGCTGGCTCTGCCCCGCATCCGCGACTTCCGCGGGCTCAGCGCGAAGCAGTTCGATGGCCGTGGCAACTACACCTTCGGTCTGACCGAGCAGGTCATGTTCCACGAGATCGACCAGGACAAGATCGACCGCTCGCGCGGTATGGACATCACGGTCGTCACGACGGCAAACAACGACGACGAGGGTCGCGCCCTGCTCAAGCAGCTCGGCTTCCCGTTCAAGGAGAACTGAGATGGCGAAGACTTCGCTCAAGGTCAAGGCCGCTCGCAAGCCCAAGTTTGCGGTTCGCGGCTACACCCGCTGCCAGCGGTGCGGTCGACCCAAGTCGGTCTACCGCAAGTTCGGTCTGTGCCGTATCTGCCTTCGTGAGATGGCGCACCGCGGCGAGTTGCCCGGCGTGACCAAGTCCTCCTGGTAATCCGAACTCCCCATCACTTCAAACGATCGCTGTAGGTCGCTCTGAGATGCAGATGCGAAACCACGGTGGAGAAAGGGCCTCACGGCCATGACGATGACTGACCCGATCGCAGACATGCTTACGCGTCTGCGAAACGCCAACTCGGCGTACCACGACGAGGTGTCGATGCCCTTCAGCAAGATGAAGGCCGGCCTCGCCGAAATCCTCCGTCAGGAGGGTTACATTGCGTCCTTCGACGTGAAGGAGCCGACCGAGGATGAGGTCGGCCAAACGCTGACCCTTATCCTGAAGTACGGCCGTAACCGCCAGCGTGCCCTCGCTGGAGTGCGTCGCATCAGCAAGCCTGGCCTGCGGGTCTACGCCAAGAGCACGGGGCTTCCCCGCGTACTCGGTGGGCTTGGTGTCGCGATCATCTCGACCAGCCAGGGCCTCCTGACCGACCGACAGGCATACCAGAAGGGCGTAGGCGGAGAAGTCCTCGCCTACGTCTGGTAATCCGGACAAGACCAGAAGGAGAAACGAAGCATGTCGCGTATTGGCAAGCTCCCCATCACGGTCCCGTCCGGTGTCGATGTCGCCATCGACCAGGCCACGGTCACCGTCAAGGGCCCCAAGGGGACCCTGAATCACACCATCGCTTCACCTATCGTGGTTACCAAGGGCGAGGACGGGATCCTTGAGGTCACGCGCCCCGACGACCACCGCGACAGCCGCTCGCTGCACGGACTCACCCGCACCCTGATCAACAACATGGTGGTGGGCGTGACCGAGGGCTACGAGAAGAAGCTCGAGATCGTGGGCGTGGGTTACCGCGTGCTGCCCAAGGGCGCTACGCAGCTCGAGTTCCAGCTCGGCTACTCGCACCCGATCGTCTTCGACGCCCCCGAAGGCATTACCTTCACCACCGAGGGCCCGACCAAGCTCGGCGTCGTCGGCATCGACAAGCAACTCGTGGGCGAGACTGCGGCCAAGATCCGCAAGCTGCGCAAGCCCGAGCCCTACAAGGGCAAGGGCGTGCGATACGCCGGCGAGCTGGTCCGCCGCAAGGTCGGAAAGGCCGGTAAGTGACATGGCGATCTCGCTATCCAACAACAAGCACACCGCAGCGCGCGTCAAGGCGCGCCTGCGACGTCAGGTCCGTGGTCGCAAGCGCGTCTCCGGTACTGCCGAGCGTCCGCGCCTCGTCGTCACCAAGTCGGCCAAGCATCTCTCCGCCCAGGTCGTGGACGACCTGCAGGGAGCCACGCTGGCCTACGCCTCCACCATGGAGGCCGACCTGCGCGCCAACTCGGGTGACAAGACTGCCAAGGCAAAGCTGGTCGGCGAACTTGTCGCCGAGCGGGCCAAGGCAGCTGGCATCGACGGGGTCGTCTTCGACCGCGCCGGCAACAAGTACCACGGCCGCATTGCGGCCCTTGCAGACGCCGCCCGTGAGGGCGGATTGTCGTTCTGATCGCAACCACAGAAACGTATTGAGGAGAAGAGTCTCATGAGCGGAGCCCAGCGCGGACAGCGCAGTGGCGAGCGCCAGGGTGGCGGCGGTCGCGGACGCGACGGTCGTGGCCAAGGTGCCGAGAAGACCGCCTACATCGAGCGCGTCGTTGCGATCAACCGAGTCGCCAAGGTCGTCAAGGGTGGTCGTCGCTTCAGCTTCACCGCCCTCGTGATCGTCGGCGATGGCGACGGTATGGTCGGCGTCGGCTACGGCAAGGCGAAGGAAGTCCCCGCAGCGATCGCCAAGGGTGTCGAGGAGGCGAAGAAGCAGTTCTTCCGCGTTCCCCGCATCCAGGGCACCATCCCGCACCCGGTGCAGGGCGAGAAGGCCGCAGGCGTTGTCATGCTGCGGCCCGCCTCACCTGGTACCGGTGTGATCGCCGGTGGTCCGGTGCGCGCCGTACTCGAGTGCGCCGGCATCCACGACGTGCTCAGCAAGTCGTTGGGTTCCTCCAACCAGATCAACATCGTCCACGCAACCGTGGCGGCGCTGAAGATGCTGGAAGAGCCCGAGGCAGTGGCCGCTCGTCGCGGTCTCTCCGTCGAGCACGTCACCCCGGCCGCGATCCTTCGGGCTCGCGAGGTCGGCAAGGCTGAGGCTGCGGCCGCTGCGGGGGTTTCCTCCTGATGGCACAGCTCAAGGTCCAACAGCACAGGTCCACGATCGGCTGCAAGGCCAACCAGCGCGAGACCCTGCGTTCACTCGGTCTCAAGCGCATTGGTGACGTGGTCGTCAAGGAGGACCGCCCGGAGATCCGGGGCATGGTCCAGACCGTCCGTCACCTGGTGACGGTCGAGGAGGTCGACTGACATGACGCTCAAGTTGCATCACCTGCGTCCGGCTCCCGGCGCCAAGACTGCCAAGACCCGCGTAGGTCGCGGTGAGGGTTCCAAGGGTAAGACTGCTGGTCGCGGTACCAAGGGCACCAAGGCCCGCTACCAGGTCCCAGCCGCCTTCGAGGGTGGTCAGATGCCGCTCCACATGCGTCTGCCCAAGCTCAAGGGTTTCAAGAACCCGTTCAAGGTCGAGTTCCAGGTCGTCAACCTCGACAAGCTGAGCGAGCTCTTCCCGCAGGGTGGGGCCGTCTCGGTCGAGGATCTGGTCGCCAAGGGCGCGGTTCGCAAGTCCCAGCCGGTCAAGGTCCTGGGTCAGGGCGACATCACTGTCGCTGTCCAGATCAACGCTCAGGCCTTCTCGGGCTCCGCCAAGGAGAAGATCGAGGCAGCCGGCGGCACCACCACGGTGGTCTGAGGACCATTCGTACACGTCAGCAACGCGGCCCGGTCGCACAGTGGAAACTGTGTGGCCGGGCCTGCGTGTTCACCGGGGGAGCCCATCCGGGGCTGCACTGTTAGGATTCGCCGGGCTCTCGCAAGAGCCATCGAGGCAATCATCTGCCGGACCAGGTCCTACCTGGCTCGGCATAGTTCACGAAAGAGGATCTTGTGCTCAGCGCGTTCGCTAACGCTTTCCGCACGCCGGACCTGCGGCGCAAGCTGCTCTTCGTCCTGCTGATCATCATGATCTTCCGGCTCGGCTCCCAGGTGCCGACTCCCGGGGTCCAGGTCGCCAACGTTCAGGCGTGTCTGGCCGACGTCGAGTCGCAGGGCCTCTATCAGCTCGTGAACCTGTTCTCAGGTGGGGCGCTGCTCCAGCTCTCGGTGTTCGCGCTGGGGATCATGCCCTACATCACCGCCAGCATCATTCTGCAGTTGCTCGTCGTGGTGATCCCACGACTCGAGGCACTGAAGAAGGAGGGCCAGGCCGGTCAGACCAAGATCACCCAGTACACCCGCTACCTCACCCTCGGGCTCGCGCTTCTCCAAGCCACCGGCATCGTGGCGTTGGCCCGTTCGGGCAACCTTCTCCAGGGCTGCAATCGCGACCTGCTGCACAGTGACAGCACGGCGACCTTCCTGACCATGGTGATCACCATGACCGCAGGCACGGCCGTCATCATGTGGCTCGGTGAACTGATCACCGATAGGGGTATCGGCAACGGTATGTCGATCCTGATCTTTACCCAGGTCGTCGCGACCTTCCCGGCCTCGTTGTGGAAGGTGCAGACCTCCGAAGGCTGGGTCGTGTTCGGAGTGGTCATGGTCATCGGGCTGGTCCTGGTGGCTGCCGTCATCTTCATCGAGCAGGCTCAGCGACGCATCCCCGTGCAGTACGCCCGGCGCATGGTCGGGCGCAAGATG
>JARICB010000408.1 GCA_029264225.1 Nocardioides sp.
TGGAGCTGTCCAAGACCATTGAGGCCGGACTGCTCGCCGAGAAGCTCCTCGAAGAGGGGCGCGTCGGGCGCCGCAAGGGTGGCGCCCCGATGAGCGCCAAGCAGGAAGAACTCGAATGGTTGGCCGAGCAGGGTCGCCAGGCCGTCGACCAGTTCATCGCCGCCAACCTGCGCCTCGTCGTGTCCATCGCCCGCAAGTACGGCCGTTCGCAGATGCCGATGCTCGACCTGATCCAGGAAGGCAACACCGGCCTGATCCGCGCCGTCGAGAAGTTCGACTACACCAAGGGCTACAAGTTCTCCACCTACGCCACCTGGTGGGTGCGCCAAGCCATCACCCGCGGCATCGCTCAGCAGGCCCGCGTCGTCCGGCTGCCCGTGCACGTGGTCGAAGAGCTCAACCAGGTCTCGGGAGCGCGTCGCACCCTCGAGCGTCAGTTGGGCCGTGACCCCGACCCGCAGGAGATCGCCACCGAGCTCGACATGAAGATCGAGCGAGTCCTCGACCTGATGGCGTGGGGGCGTGACCACGTCTCCCTCGACACCCCGATCGACGAGGACGGCGACACCTCCTTGGGTGACCTGATGGCGCAGGAGACCACGCGCGGTCCCGATCTGGAGTTCCTCGATGTCGAAGCGCGCCAGCGCCTCGAGGACCTGGTCAGCCATCTCGATGAGCGCGCCGCAGACATCATCCGGGCCCGTTACGGCCTCAATGACGGCCGCCAGCACAAGTTGGCCGACATCGGCGTCAAGCACGGCATCTCCGCCGAGCGAGTGCGTCAGCTCGAGCGGGAGGCGCTCCAGAAGCTGCGTCGCATCGGCGACCCGGATCTCGCGAGCGGCAGCACCGCAGCCTGATCCCCGCCCGACAGCTTGGCCCGTTCCGCTCACGCAGCGGGACGGGCCACGGTCATTTCAGTAGGCCGCAGCGCTCAGCGCCAGCGCCGCCTGCTGCGCCCTGGCGCTCACATCGACAGGCACAGGCGTGCTGGCCGCGACGCGCTGGTGCCACAGCTGCACGGCCACGACGCGAGCAGCGGCCTCCTCGACCCGTTCACGCGAGACATCGCCCGCGCGCAGGGCCACCGTCACCACGCGATGTGTCTCGAGCGTGTTCACCGGCATCAGGAGCAGGTCCGCGCCAGCGTTGAGGGCCGCGACGGCCGGCTTGAAGGTGCCGCCGATGGCTCCCATCCCGAGCGAGTCGGTTATTGCGACCCCCTCGAAGCCCAGCTCGTCGCGCAGCAGCTTGTAGACCTCGGGGGCCAGACTGGCCGGCACACCGGGGGCAATCGCGCTCAGGTCAAGGTGGCTCATCATTACGGCCGGCGCGTGTGCGCCGATGGCGGCCTCGAACGGCGGCAGGTCGTGGGCGGTGATCTCGGCCAACGTCGAGTCGAGCACGGGCAGGGTGTCGTGGCTGTCACTCGTGGCGGCACCGTGACCGGGGAAGTGCTTGACGGTGGAGACCACCCCCGCCGCATCGAAGCCACGGACCGCCGCAGCCGTCGCCTTCGCCGCGATGGCCGGATCCTCGCTGGCCGAGCGGGTGCCGATCGTCGGGTCGGCGGCGCCGATCGTCACGTCGGCGACCGGGGCGAAGACCCAGGTGAATCCGAGGTCACGTAGTTCGAGCCCGGTGGCGTACGCCGCCTGCCGCACTGCCTCCCGCCCCGACGCGCCGTCGGCCGAGATGGCCGCACCTGCCGCGGTGAATGCCGGGAACTCGGTCGCAATGCCCCGCAGGTGGGACACGTAGCCACCCTCCTGATCGACCCCGAGCACCGGCGGATAGCTACGCCCGTCGTCCTTGGCGGCCTGCGTCAGTGCGGCCGTCATCGCGCGCACCTGAGCCTCGTCGACGACGTTGCCGCTGGTAATCGAGATGCCAGCCAGATGCTGCTCGCGCAACATCGTGGCGACCTCGACCGGGTCGGTGCCGAGGTAGCGACCGACGATGACCTGACCGGCGAGTTCCTCATCAGTCAGGTCCGCGACGATGGCCTGCGCCTGCGCGAGTTCGCCGACTGTGGGTCCCCACCCGAGGGGCGTGTCCGGGTCGACGCGGGCCTCGGCGTGCGACGACTCGTTGCTCGGTGCACCCGGCTGAACCGGGTCCGCTTGCGACGTACAGCCGGCAAAGACGCAGGCGGAGGCGATCAGCAGGGACGCTACTCGGTGAGTGGTGCGCATTCGGCGCAGGCTACCGGCGTCACGGGCCGCTTCCGAAAACGTCACTGGGGCTCGACTCAGGTGCTGGACGGTTCGTCACGTAGGTCGAGGAACACCGCGACCACCTGGTCGCGCAGCGTCTCGATCGTGCCGGTGTTGTCGATGATGTGGGTCGCGATCGCCCGACGGTCCTCCCGGGTTGCCTGGGCGGCGATCCGAGCCTCGGCGTCGGCACGGGTCCAGCCGCGGTCGGAGACCATCCGCGAGACCTGGAGATCAGTAGGGCAGTCGACCACGATCACCGCGTCGAAGGTGTCGGCCCGGCCGCTCTCGGCGAGCAGCGGGATGTCGTGCACTACGACCGCGTCGCCGGGAGCCTGCGCCTCCAACGCCACGACCTGCTCGAACACGAGCGGGTGGACGATGGCCTCGAGGCGTTTGCGTGCGCCGGCGTCGCCGAAGACCAACGCTGCCATGGCGGGCCGATCGAGGTCGCCGTCAGGCCTCAGCAGGGTGGGACCGAACTCGGCCACGACCGCGGCCAGGCCGGGTGTGCCTTTGGCGACCACCTCGCGGGCGAGCAGGTCAGCGTCGATGATCACCGCACCGAGCTCGCTCAGCAGGGCGGAGACCGTGCTCTTGCCCGAGGCGATGCCCCCGGTCAGTCCGACGCGCACGCTCATGAGTGTTCTCCCTACTGTTCGAAGAGTTGCGGTGTCCTAGGTCTGATCGTGCGGGGCTTCGGCGAGCAGACCGGCCTTGCGGGCGTAGACCTGTGCCTGCTCATCGGCATCGAGGCCTCCGGTGAGCAGCCGCTCGGTGGTCCAGTGATCCACCGAGAGACCGGTCAGAGCCACGTAGCCGGCGAGCTCGGGCTCGAGCGCCCGCGCAAGGGCCATCAGGTCTGCCCCGGTCGGGGCCGTCCCGGAGATGCGCGTCGGCCCGGCCATCAGCTTCTTCAGCGGCGGATAGGGCTTGAACCGGTCGATGCCGAGGTGGGTCGTGACCTGGTTCAACGCTCGGGTGTGGTCGCTCAGCATTCCCGCGAAGTCGAGGAACAGCCACTGCTCCCGCGCAAAGATGCTGAGTCCGTGTCGGAGTTGGCCGCCGTAGTAGCCGCGGATCACGCCCGAGGCACGCATGAACCGGGCCCGCCCACCCGGTCCCTCGAACTCGGGGGGCATGGAGGTAGGGAAGTCATCGGGTCGCCACTGCATCATCTCGGGCCAGTCCGGCGCCCTGTCCGGCTGGCGGTCGCGCACCATCACCCACTGGCTGACCAACCGGTCGATGGGGTCACGGAACATGGCGATCAGTCGCAGGTCGGGGCGGTGCTGGTGCATACGCTCAACGGCTCCTGGCATCAACAGGTAGCGCGGAGTCGCGTCGCCCAACGCTCGGTGCATCGGATGCCGGGTGTGGATCCCATACGTCGAGTGGTCGACGCTGCGCCAGGTCGTCTCGTCGACGTCGAACCAGCCCATCTCCTTGCGCGGCGGACGAGCCACCTGCGGGTGCTGGTTCAACATCCACTGGAGCGTGGACGTGCCCGCCTTTTGCGCCCCGACGATGGAGTAGGTGAACGGCAGGAACGCCCCGGTGGTCACTGTCTCAGGCCCGCGTCTGCGCCTGCTCCGCTGCCGCGAGCAGTACGCAGGTCGCAACGGCGTCCATCGTGGCGCTGACCTCATCGAGCGGTGGCATCGTCGGCGCGAGCCGGATGTTCTGGTCCTGGGGGTCGTTGCCGTGCGGGAAGGACGCCCCCGCCGGTGTCAGGGCGATGCCTGCCTCCTTGGCCAGGCTCACGACCCGACTGGCGGTGCCGGGGACCACGTCGAGGTTGACGAAGTAGCCGCCACGGGGCTTGTTCCAGGTGGCGACCTGGTAGCCGCCGAGACGCTCGGTCAGTACCCGGTCGACCTCCTCGAACTTGGGCGCGATGATCTCCCGGTGCCTGACCATGTGGTCGCGCACCCCCTGGGCGGACCCGAAGAACTGCACGTGGCGCAGGTGGTTGACCTTGTCCGGCCCGATGGAGCCGTTGCCCAGGTGGGCGAGATACCAGGCGATGTTGGCCTCGGAGGCTGCCATGAACGCCACGCCGGCGCCGGCGAAGGTGATCTTCGAAGTGGAGGCGAACATGAGCGGTCGGGAGGGATGGCCTGCGGCCGACGCGAGGGTAAGGATGTCGGCGCTCTTGGCCTCCTCCTCGCTCAGGTGGTGCAACGCGTAGGCGTTGTCCCAGAAGATCCGGAAGTCGGGAGCTGCGGTCTCCATCGAGGCGAGCCGGGCTGCCACCTCCTGGCTGCAGATCGAACCAGCCGGGTTGGCGTAGGTCGGTACGACCCACATGCCCTTGATCGACGCGTCGTCCTTGACGAGCGCCGCGACGGCCTCCGCGTCCGGCCCGTCGTCGTTCATGGCAACGGTGATCATCTCGATGCCGAGCGAGGCCAACAGGGTGAAGTGGCGGTCGTACCCGGGGACCGGGCAGATGAATTTGATGCTCTCCTCGTGACTCCACGGACGCTCGCTGTCGCGGGCCCCGAAGAGCAGCAGGTAGACGAGGCAGTCACGCATCATGGTCAGGCTGGAGTTGCCACCGGCGATCAACTGTTCGGGCTCGACCCACAGAAGCTCGGCGAACATCTCCCGCAACTCGCTCAGCCCGGACAGTCCACCGTAGTTGCGGACGTCGGTGCCGCTCCTGTCCTTGGTGCCCCGCGGCAGGTTCAGCAGCTCGTCGGAGAGGTCGAGCTGTGCGGCCGACGGCTTGCCACGAGTCAGGTCGAGTTTGAGCCCGCGTGCCTTCAATTCGGCGTACGCCGTCTGCTGCTTCTCGAGCAGGGAAGCGAGGTCGTCACGGGACAGGGCGGAGAGCGGCTGGTGCGTCACGTGTCAAGGTTACCGGCGTCCGCCTGTTCCGAACCCTCCACCCACCGTGCGGTTGGATGAGACGCATGACGCACGTCGAACTGCACGAGGGCTCCCGGGTCGCGCTGCTCGTCCCCGGATCGCCCGACTACGTCGACCTGGTGCTGACGCTGCTGGCTGCCGGGGTCTTCCCGGTGCCGCTCGACCCGGCCCTGACCGAGACGGAGCGCGAGCAGATCCTGGCTCCCATCTCGCCCGACCTGATCATCACTACCCAGGCGGAGGTGGAGTCGATGGTCAGGAGCACCGCGGCCGAGTCCGTCCGCGGGCTGCCCCGCGGCCGGCCCATCCACTGCACGAGCGGCACCACGGGCACACCCAAGGGTGTCTACTCCGGGCTCCTCTCCCCTACCGACGCGGCAGCACTCGTCGCGGAGGAGCAAGAACTGTGGGGGTTCGCCCCTGACGACACCCACCTGGTGCTCAGCCCGCTTCACCACTCGGCGCCGCTTCGGTTCGCGATGGGCACGATCCTGGCTGGCGGACGGATCGTCATCCCTGGCCGCTTCGATCCTGTCCTGATCACGGCCGCCATCGAGACGGAGCGGCCAACCACGATGTTCTGCGTGCCGACGCACCTCCAGCGGCTCCTGGCCCACTGGGACCAGGTCGGAGTGCCGGATCTGTCGTGCTTCCGGCTGGTAGCCCACGCGGGTGCGCCCTGCCCGCCAGCGATCAAGCAACGGCTG
>JARICB010000433.1 GCA_029264225.1 Nocardioides sp.
CGACCGCGCCGACGGCTGGGTCTGGTGGCCGCGGCCGCAGTCGCGGTCGCGGCCGTAGTAGCCAGCACCAGCATCGGCGCCACACTGCTCTTGGGCTCCTCCAACGAGACTCCATCAGCCGACCAGACCGGTGGACCCACGGCCCCCAGCGAGCAGCCCGCGACCATACCGGTGACGTTGGACACCCCGGCCATCCCTTACATCCAGGACGGCGTCCTGCACCTCGCTTCCGCGGCAATACCCACCACAGCCGACCAGATCCGGCGGGGTGGCGACTCGGTCTTGGTGACCGACAACTTCTCCTCCAGCCCGGAAGGCGACGCAGTGGCGCGCTCATGGATCCTGCGCGGGGGCCAACTGGTGCCTCTGCCATTCCTCGACGACTCCGTGGTCGCCCTTAGCCTTGACGGCACGCTGGTGGTCGCCCTGAGTCACCCGGTTTCGACGACCACGCGCCTCACAGTGCATGACTTGGCGGAAGCGACCGAGGTCGGCGCCATCGACCTCGCAACGCCGGGATCGTGCTGCGAGTCGGGATCCGTCACCCTCCTGGGCTTCGATAAGTCGGGGCGCGTCTTCTACAATGAAGGCGACCGCAGTTTCGTCTGGGTTCCCCAGACAATAGAGCCCACGGCCATCACGGGGGCACCGGGCGACATCGCCCAGGTCGGTCCCCAGGGAGTTCTGGCTGTGTCTGGGGACTATGGCTCCTCCACCAAGCGCGTCCTGGGCGAGGTCAGCGAGTCGGGTGCCTTCGGCGGTGGTCAGGAATTCACGATGCCCGACCCGACCGAGCCAGCTTCCTGGTCTCCGTCCGGCAAGGTCGTCGCCTACACCGCGAACTCTGGACCGGTGGTGGCGCCCCGCGACCCATCGACCGGGCCAGTACGCCTTGACGTCGGCAGCATGGTCTTCTCGCACTTCGTGGGCTTCGAGTCCGAGACCGATCTCCTCCTCGTCGCACGAGAAGGAAGACGAAACAACCTGCTGCGCTGTGCCACCAGCGGCAGCTGTGTGGTGATCGAGGAGATGGGCGGCCTCAATGCGTTGGACAACTGGGTCTTCCCCTTCCTTTGACTCAGGGGTGCACGCTTCGTCTTGACCGTGCTCTCCGCGGGCCAATAACAAGCTGTCGCCGTGGCCTCATTCTCGAGCGTCAGCCGACAGCTCTGTTTGGGTCGCGATGCTGTGCCACCTCGGGTGGGCACGAGTAGAGTGTCAGGGTCGTCTCGGAACAATCCGGGCGGACGGGGCGGAACACTTCCGCCCTCGCGGAAAAGCAGATTTGGTGCCCACCCAGGTGGCACACCCCCGGCGAAACGGTGCACAACGGGAGCCAACGGGACCTTGGATCCACGCTCAGACCGGCGGAAATCGGTCACCGGAGCGGCAGGAATTCTTGGTTCAAGTCCCCCCTCGCGCACAGTGAGTGAAGGCCCCGGATCCAGTGGATCCGGGGCCTTCGTCATCTCCGGCGCCTCCGTGACCAAACCGATTTCTGCTCGGCGTCGAACCCCTACGTCATGTTCGATTCCCGATCAGCGCCCGTCCGGCGTGAACGGAGCAAAATCATGCACGCAACCAACACTCGACGTACCCGCTTGGCCGCGATGGGGCTGCTCGCCTCCTCCGTCGGTCTCCTCGGCCTGGTCCAGGCGCCCGCCCAGGCCGCCGACCAGGTCTCCAGCAGCGCCGCCAAGCCCGGCTCGAAGCTCATCGTCATGAAGACAGAGCTCGACTCGCTCAACGACTCCGGTGTGAAGGGCTTCTCGAAGGTCATCGTGGATGGCCGCAAGGTCACCGTCTCCATCGACGCGAAGGGCTTGTTGAAGAAGTCACCGCATGCGATGCACTTCCACTTCGACAAGACCTCCACCAACATGTGCCCGACCGTGGCCAACGACACCAACGTCGACCAGCGGCTCAACACCAGCGAGGGCGTGCCGGCCTACGGCAGCGTCCAGTACTCGCTGACCGAGAAGGGTGACACCAGCGCGAAGAGTGCGCTCGCGGTGGACCGCTTCCCGACGGCCGACAAGGGCAAGATCCACTACGACCGCAAGTTCAAGGTCACCAAGTCCTTCGCGAAGAAGATCCTGCGTGGCGACGTTGCCATCGTGGTGCACGGCATCGACTACAACCGCAACGGTATGTATGACGCTGATGCGGGTATGAGCGACCTGAACCCGGCCCTGCCGACCGAGGCCACCGACCCGGTCGCCTGCGGCGTGCTGAGCTGATCGACTCACCACAGACGGCCGTGCCCCCGGGGTGACCCTTCGGGGGCACGGTCACGTCAGCGGGGTCAGGGCGCTGGTGCGACCGGTGTTTCGACCGGCGCCTCGACCGGCGGATCGGTCGGTAGTGGCGCCGGAGGTGTCGTTTCGGTAGGTGTCGCCGGCGTCGGGGTCTCCACCGGCGGCAGTTCCGGCTCGGGTGTGGGGGTCGGCTGCTCGGACTGCTGGGGGGAGTCGGGTGACTCCGGCTGCTTGTCGGGCGCCTGTTTGTCGGGCGAGTTGTCGCGATTCCCGAGCCCGGGGATGCTGGTACGCCGATCCGGGTCGTTGTTACCGGTGATGGAGGACACGGGCCGGCCGACGGTCAGCTCGAAGGCGACGATCAGGGCCATCGTGATGAGGAACAACGCCAGCGTCGCCGCGACGATCCGTTTCCAGGGAAGTTCCTCCAGCGCCCATACCCGCGGCTCCTCGGTCGAGACGCCCGGATCCGCGCCCGGCTCGAGTTGGCGGACGGCGTTCGGCACCGCGGCCGGGTTGCGGCGTACCCGCTGACGCGCAGCGGCCACCCTGGCTGACTCCATGCGCTCCTTGGCGACCTGCATGGAGTGCGCGTAGAAGGCGCCGCCCACACTGATGCAGAGGCTGCCGACAGCGGCGCCGATCAGGGTGCCGGCGACACCGAAGGTGGACAGGACGAGAGCCGAGGAGACCGCAGCCAGTGCGGCACCCACGGAGTTGGTCCAGTTGATCTGGAAACGTTGTCGCTCACTCACCATGTCGAGTGTGCGTGGGGTTTGCGTCGGAGCCAAACCTGTCGCCGGCCCCTACGCTCAGCGGGTGAGCGAGGTCTCCCTGGGACAGTTCGGCGACCGCGCTACACCACTATCGGGGACTCAACTGGTGCCCGGCGTCGATGCCGATTCGTTGTCAACCCTGGACCCATTTCGAGATAGTCCGTGACGTTTGACAGGTGAAATCGAGGGCGAGTTCTAGGTAGTGACGCAACACCTCGATTCTTGAGGAGATGTTGTGGGATGAGTCGTCCTAAGTTTCCGCGTGATTTTGATCGGCGGTTCTGGGTGGGTATTCGTGCCGGCGGGTCGAGTCCACGGTCGTGGTGGATGAAGGGGGCCACCGCGTGATCCGCTGGTTGCACTCTAGGCAGTGAGTGCGGCGGGTGTCAGGTCCTCCGTTTCGGTGCTGGTGTGGTCGGTGTTGATCAGG
>JARICB010000437.1 GCA_029264225.1 Nocardioides sp.
GTGGGATCAACGACGACCAGGCCCCCGAGCTCCTGGACTGGTGCCTGGCCCAGGGTTACGAACTGCGCTTCATCGAGCAGATGCCGCTCGACGCCCAGCACGGGTGGAGCCGGACCGAGATGGTCACCGCCGATGAGATCTTCGTGAAGTTGTCCGCTGACTTCACGCTCACCCCACACGGGGTGCCGCGCGGCAGCGACCCGGCCGAGCTCTTCGACGTCGACGGCGGTCCGGGCACGGTCGGGATCATCGCCTCGGTCACCCGCCCGTTCTGCGGCGACTGTGATCGGGTGCGACTCACGGCAGACGGCCAGATCCGCAACTGTCTGTTCGCCCGGGAGGAGTCCGACCTGCGCGGAGCGCTCCGCTCGGGTGCCGACGACGACGACATCGCGCGGCGCTGGGTCACGGCGATGGCCGGCAAGCGGGCCGGCCACGGCATCGACGACCCCTCCTTCATCCAGCCGGATCGGCCGATGTCGGCCATCGGCGGCTAGGTCCAGCGCCCGCACACCCCGGTCAGGACGACGACGGCTGCGTATGCGCCACGACATCCTCGAGGAAGTTGCGGGCACCCAGGAAGTCGCTGAGCGACTGGCGGTGGGCATCGCACGCCAGCCAGGTCTTGCGCCTGTCGGGCGTGTGCACTTTGGGGTTGTTCCACAGCAGAGCCCAGAGGGCGGGCTCGGTGCAGCCCTTGGCCGAGCACAGATCGGGTTGCTCATCGCTCATTGGGGTCCTCCGAGTCGCGGAACGTGACCTACCGGGTGAAATAGGAGGTGCCGGACAGCCACGGGGGGAGCTGTCCGACACCGGTGCGCGACTACAGACGGGGGATGCCGTAGTCGCAACCCCGATTCTCGCATGGGGTGAAGGGGAAGCCAACCCGCATCACTTGCGTGTGTTCGGCCCGCCCAGCTCGTGACTGGAGGGGTGGGGGAACAGCCCGAAGCCATCGTCTCGACGGTCATCTGAGTTGGCGAGGACGACCGCCAGGTAGGGCAGCAGCGCCGCGCCGGCGATCAACACCCAGCGCAGTATTCCGGGTCCCACCGCGACGGCGCCGAGAAAGCAGACGGTGCGGATCGCCATGGAGACCAGGTAGCGGCGCTGGCGCATGGCGCGGTCTGCGCCGACACTCGTGCGAGCCGTGGTGATGCGCACCGGTTCTGCGTCCCGCGAGGTCATGACTCCAGCCTACGTCGGTAGTGTCAACCATCAGGTGCGCTCCCGCACCGGCCTGCAGCGCACCCACGAGGAGTCCCCATGTCCAACCGCACCTACCGCGTGACCGAGATCGTCGGCACCTCCCCCGATGGCATCGACCAGGCCGTTCGCAACGGCATCGAGCGCGCCGGCCAGACACTGCGTCACATCGACTGGTTCGAGATTACCCAGGTCCGCGGTCAGGCCAAGGACGGCCAGGTCGAACACTTCCAGGTAGGTATGAAGGTGGGCTTCCGGCTCGAGGACGAGTAGCCGTCGCCCGGGCCGGTCGGTTCGGCGTACCGCCCGGTAATCGCTAGCGTCATTCGACGTGAGTGAAACCACCGCGACACCTACCGCATCCGCAGCGGCCGAGCCCCGCTCCGTACTGGTCACGGGAGGGAACCGCGGTATCGGGCGCGCCATCGCCGAAGCCTTCATCGCGGCCGGCGACAAGGTCGCGGTGACCACCCGTTCCGGCGGAGCCCCGGCCGGCGCCCTGGACGTCACCTGCGACATCACCGACCCGGCCTCGGTCGATGCCGCCTTTACGACGGTGGAGGCGGCTCACGGACCGGTCGAGATCCTGGTCGCCAATGCTGGCATTACCCACGACACACTGCTCCTGCGGATGTCGGAGGACGACTGGTCCTCGGTGATCGACACCAACCTCAGCGGTTCATTCCGGGTGGCCAAGCGCGCCACCAAGGGCATGCTGAGACTCAGGCGCGGCCGGATCATCTTCATCTCCTCGGTGGTAGGTCTGCTCGGTTCCGCCGGACAGGTCAACTACGCCGCATCCAAGGCCGGGCTGGTCGGGATGGCCAGGTCACTGGCTCGTGAGCTCGGCAGCCGCTCAATCACCGCCAACGTCGTCTCGCCCGGCTTCGTGGAGACGGATATGACCGCGGTGTTGAGTGATGAGCAGAAGCAGGCGATCAAGCAGCAGGTGCCGCTCGGCAGGTATGCCGCCACCGCCGAGATCGCCTCGGCCGTGGTCTGGCTGGCCTCCGACGGCGCGGCCTATGTAACTGGAGCCGTCATCCCGGTTGACGGCGGACTCGGAATGGGGCACTGACATGGGAATTCTCGACGGCAAACGGATTCTGGTCGCGGGCGTCACGATGGACTCCTCCATCGGCTTCGCGACTGCCAAGGTGGCCCAGGAGCAGGGTGCGACAGTGCTCATCTCCAACTTCGGGCGGGCGCTGGGTATTACTCGGCGGATCGCCAAGCGGCTGCCGAACGAACCACCGGTCCTCGAACTCGATGTCACCGACGAGGACCACCTCGCCGGGCTTGCCGACCAGGTACGAGAGCACGTCGACGGCCTCGACGGAGTCGTGCACTCGATCGCCTACGGCAACCCACAGACCCTGCTGGGCGGGAAGTTCCTCGAAGGGCCCTGGGATGACGTCGCGCAGGCGATGCAGGTCTCGGCCTACTCCCTCAAGTCGTTGGCGGTGGCGACCCGTCCGCTGATGACGTCCGGGGCGTCAATCGTGGGGCTCACCTTCGATGCTACGACCGCGTGGCCGGCCTACGACTGGATGGGCGTGGCCAAGGCCGGCCTGGAGTCGACCTCGCGCTACCTTGCGCGCTATCTCGGCCCGGAGGGCATCCGCTGCAACCTGGTAGCCGCGGGACCGCTCAAGACGCTGGCGGCCAAGGCGATTCCCGGGTTCGAGGATCTGGAATCGGCCTGGAAGGACCGGGCGCCACTCGGGTGGGATGAATCCGATCATGCACCCACAGCCATGGCGGTGTGCGCACTGCTCAGCGACTTCTTCCCGGCCACGACCGGCGAGATCGTGCACGTCGACGGTGGCTTCCACGCGATGGGGCTCTGAGCCCAGGCCACGCCCGGCGCGTCACTGGGCAGGACCGCAGAGCGATCGGGGCACCTCGATGACCCCAGGGATCGTCAGAGACTGGGTAAGAAGTGCTGCCGGCATGACAGGTTGGCCAGCGGCTGGGAGAGTTGTCCTGTGCCCACCGCCGAATCTTCCACAGCTGAAACATCGACTCCCCGTGCACGGCGTCAACTCATCATGCTGCGACACGCCAAGGCAGAGGCCTGGGGTGAGAGCGACCACGAGCGTGAGCTCACCACCGCCGGGATCGCCGACGCCGCCGCCGCCGGCACCTGGCTGGCACGCGCCGTTCCCGAACCGGGGCAGGTCCTGGTGTCGAGCGCCCGGCGCACCCGCCAGACGTGGGAGTCGGTGGCGACCAGTGCCGGGTGGACCATCGAGGCGACTGTCGACGACGGCCTCTACTCGGCCGAACCGGAGACGATGCTCGATCTGATGAGGGCCACCGCCGACGAGGTGCAGACGCTGCTCGTGATCGGTCACAACCCCACGATCGCCTACTTGGCGCAGATGCTCGACGACGGCAACGGCGACGAAGAGGCCAGTGCCGCTCTGCTCGGTGGTTACCCCACGTGCGCGCTCACGGTGTTCGACCACGACGGACCGTGGGCCGATCTCACGATGGGCGCAGCCGCGGTGCGCGCCTTCCACGTTGGGCGCGCCTGAGCCCGGCCGAGCTCGCCATCCTGCTGCGGGCCGCAGGATGTGTCTTCGCCGAGGAGGAGGCCGCGCTGCTGGTCGGCACCGGACTGGACCGAGCAGACCTCGAGAGGCTGGTCGCGCGGCGGGTCGCGGGTGAGCCGCTGGAGACCGTGTTGGGTTGGGTCGCGTTCCTGGAGCGGCGACTCCACGTGGCTCCCGGGGTCTTCGTCCCGCGGCGACGTACCGAACTGTTGGCCCGCACGGCGACCGGCTACGCCGGACCAGACACCGTGCTCCTTGAACTGTGCTGCGGTGTCGCACCAGTGGCGGCCACCGTCACCATCGGTGAGGTGCACGCCAGCGACCTGGACCCGGTCGCGCTCGAGTGTGCCCGCGCCAACGTTCCGCACGGGAGCGTGCACCTTTCCGACCTGTACGCCGAGTTGCCCGGCACGCTCCGTGGGCGCGTCGACATCATCGCGGCCAACGCACCCTATGTACCGACCAGCCGACTTGCGCTGATGCCGCCCGAGGCCCGGGAACACGAGCGTGTGATCGCGCTGGACGGCGGCGACGACGGGGTTGACCTCCAGCGCCGCATCGCGGCCCACGCCCCGTCGTGGCTGGCGCCCAGCGGCGTGCTGCTCATCGAGACCTCGCGCGCGCAAACGCCGTTGACCGCCTCGGCGATGCACCA
>JARICB010000438.1 GCA_029264225.1 Nocardioides sp.
TGGTCGTGATCGCTTCCACCGTCACGTCGCGCAACTCGGTGAAGAGCTGACCACACAGCAACTCTGGTCCGAACTGTAACGCCGTGTTATCTGCTCTTCACCCCCTGTAATAACAGGGGGTGAAGAAGCTGTAACACGGCGTTACAGCTGTTTTGGGGCAGTACGCCGCCTCAGGAGTCGAGCCCCAGGTCGCTCATCCGCTGCGCATGGTTCTCGGTCAGGCGGGCGAACATCCGGCTCAGGGCCGCCAGATCCAGGCTGGGGCGATCCACCCCGCCGGCCAGCAGCGCAGTGAGCGCATCCCGCTCGGCTGCCACGCGTTGCGCCTGGGTCAACGCCTCGCCCATCAGTCTGCGACCCCAGAGAGCGAGCCGACCGCCCAGGCGCGGGTCGCGGACGATGCCGGCCCGTACCCGCTCGACGACGAACGTGGAGTGCCCGGCGTCGGCGAGCGCCGCGACGATCAGGTCGCGGGTCTCGGCGTCGAGGTAGGCCGCGATCTCACGGTAGAAGTCGGCCGCCAGCCCATCACCTACGTAGGCCTTGATCAGACCTTCGTACCAGTCGGCGGGCCGGGTATGGGCGTGGAACTCGTCGAAGCCCTTCTCGAAGGACTCCATCGCTGCGTAGGGGTCTGCCCCGAGTTCGACGAGTCGGGTCAGCAGGCCTTCGAGGTGAGTGAACTCCGCCGTGGCCATGGCGCTCATGGCAACCTTGTCCTCCAGGGACGGCGCCAGCTTGGCATCCTCGGCGAGTCGTTCGAAGGCAGTCAGTTCGCCGTAGGCGATCGCCCCCAGCAGGTCGATCACTGCTTGCCTGTATGCCGGATCATCGACCGGGCTCGAGGCGGGGCTGCCCGATACGGGTGCCGACCATTCAGTCATGCCCGCAGACTAGGCGATAGAGTGGCCCCATCGAGCGCCACGGCGCGGGTGAGTGCATCTGCCTCGTCCCCCACTCATCGGTCTCGATTGCATGTGCGCGGCAGGCTTTCTCTTCCGAGTCCGCCGCACGAGGACTTGAAAAGAAAGCGAAATGAATACCGTGACCACCACCTTCCGTGAACTCGGGGTGCTTCCCGAGATCTGCGACGCCCTCGAGCGCGCCGGCATCACCACCCCCTTCGCCATCCAGGAGATGACCCTCTCGGTCGCCCTGGTCGGAACCGACCTGATCGGCCAGGCCCGTACGGGCACCGGCAAGACCCTCGCCTTCGGCATCCCGGTGCTCCAGCGCAGTGTCTCCCCCAAGGACCCGGCCTACGCCGACATGCCGCAGGGCAAGCCGCAGGCGCTGATCGTGGCCCCTACCCGCGAGCTCGCGCTCCAGGTCTCCAACGACCTCCACCTTGCCAGCAAGGATGTCGGCCTGCGGGTCCTGACCGTCTACGGCGGCGTCGGGTACGACGGCCAGCTCGACGCGCTGGAATCCGGCGTCGACATCGTGGTCGGCACCCCGGGTCGACTGATCGACCTGATGAACCGCCGCGCCCTCGACCTCTCGCACGTCCACGCCCTGGTGCTGGACGAGGCCGACGAGATGCTCGACCTCGGCTTCCTGCCCGACGTGGAGAGGCTGCTGGCCCAGACGCCCGAGACCCGCCAGACGATGCTGTTCTCGGCCACCATGCCGGCCGCGATCGTTGCCCTCGCCCGTACCCACATGCGGCACCCGATGAACATCCGCGCCGAGTCGTCCTACGAGAACGCCACCGTCCCCGCGACGGCCCAGTTCATCTACCTGGCCCACGACCTCGACAAGCCGGAGATCATCGGCCGCATCCTGCAGGCCGACGACGCGGAGAAGATGATCGTCTTCACCCGCACGAAACGTCAGTCGCAGCGGATCGCCGACGACCTCGCCGAGCGCGGCTTCGCGGCTGCTCCCCTGCACGGTGACATGGCTCAGATCGCCCGTGAGAAGGCACTCGCCCGGTTCCGTGAGGACAAGCTCAAGGTGCTGGTGTGTACCGACGTCGCTGCCCGCGGTATCGACGTGCGTGGGGTCTCCCACGTGGTCAACTACACCTGCCCCGAGGACGACAAGACCTACGTCCACCGCATCGGTCGCACCGGGCGCGCCGGCGCCACCGGTACGGCGATCACCCTGGTCGACTGGCCCGACATCGCCCGCTGGAAGATGATCAACAAGACGCTCGACCTGCCGTTCCCGGACCCGGCCGAGACCTACTCGACCTCCGAGCACCTCTTCCACGACCAGGGCATCCCGGCCGGCACCAAGGGCCGGATCGTCGAGGCGGCTCCGGTCGAGCGAAAGCCACGTGAGGAGCGCGGTGGCCGCGACAACCGAGGCTCGGACAAGCCAGCCGCCGAGCGACCGGCCCGCAACCGGAGCCGCACCCGCAACGGCGCCCCGGTGGCCGATGCTGCCGCCGGCGCACCCGCCGTCACGTCCGCCGCTGTGGAGGGCGACAAGCCGGCCGCGAGCCGCAACCGTCGTCGCCGTACCCGCTCCGGCGGCGGCTCCGCCCCGGCTGCCTCGACCAGCGAGTCCTGAGGGACACCGACAGACCACGAAGGCCCGCCCGAGCTGAGCTCGGGCGGGCCTTCGGTCTGTCAGGACCAGATCAGTTGTTGG
>JARICB010000197.1 GCA_029264225.1 Nocardioides sp.
TCGACGCCGACCTGTTCCACTTCCGCGCGGCCCTCGACCTGCTCGACCAGGACTGGGGCGGCACACCCGGTCACGCCGTCGGCTCGTGGGACACCATGGTGAAGCGGATCCGGCGCACTCGCGGCACCGCGATCATCAGCCACGAGATCCTAGCGCCGGCCCACCCCGACACGATCGCCCGGGTCATGAACGACCTCTGCGACAGCGAGGTTCACATCGTCTACTCCGCGCGCGACCTCGGTCGCCAACTGCCGGCCGCTTGGCAGGAGAGCATCAAGCAGGGCCGCAAGTGGACCTTCAAGCGCTTCCTGACCAAGGTCGAGCGCGGCCAGACCTGGTTCCGCAGCGCGATGGACCTGCCGACCGTGCTGGACAACTGGGGAGCAAAGCTGCCTCCCGAGCGGGTCCACGTAGTGACGGTGCCGCACGATCGCGGCCCCACCGGCAACGAACTCTGGCTCCGTTTCTGCCGTGCCTTCGGTATCGATCCGACGTGGGCGCCCCTCGACTCCGAGCGGGCCAACCGATCGCTGGGGATCGCCGAAACCCAACTCGTACGCCGCCTCAATCGTCGTCTCGAGCTGCCGGTGTGGCGCGACGCGACCTATGACGGGCTCATCCGCGAACTGCTCGCCCAGCAGGTGCTGGTCAGCAGGGAGGCGATCCCGGTCCGGCTCGCACCCGATCGCTACGGGTTCGCCGACGAGCAGGCCGCTGTGTGGATCGACTGGATCAAGTCCAGCGGCGTCGACGTCGTCGGTGACGTGGAGGACCTGCGTCCGGTGCACCCCGGCCCCGACGAGGTCTGGCGCGACCCTGATCGGGTCAGCCCCAAGCTCCAACTGGGAGCCGCCCTCGACGCGCTGACCGAGATGACGCGCGAAGCCGCCGAGCGCACTCCTGCCGACCACCTCGGCCACAAGTTGCGCCAGCAGGCTCGCCGGCTGCGCGAGCACTGAGTCGCCGAGCCGTGTCAAGCAGCGGTGGGACGACCCGCAACCCCGGAACGGCGCGCGCGTGGGGCTGGGTCGAGCATCTGCGCGCGGGCGGCAGCACGCCCTGGCTGGAGTGGACGGGCGAGGCGTCGGCCAGGGGGCGGGTGCTGCCCGGAGCTCAGCAGCTCGAACTGCTGCGTCGGATCAACCTGGCCAAGGCAGCATCGGCCGATCGCACGCTGGCCGATCGCACGTTGGCCGACCGGGTGCTGGCCGCTGCAGCGCCCGGGCGCGGCAAGCCCGACCTGCCGCTCCTCGGCGCCGCGGAACCAGCCTTCGGCCCGCGACCCGTCGACCCGGCCGACCTGCCGGCCGACGAGCTGATCCGGGTCGCCACCAGCGTGCTCGCCGAGGATGTCGTGGCGCTCGGGGTGGGCGACTCGCAGCCAAGGTCCCGCGGACGGCTCATCCGGCTGCCGATCAGTCTGCGCAGGGGCTACCGGGTGGCTGGCGACCCCCTCATGGCGGCGTCGGTACGCGACCACCTCACCGGCCGGGGTCGCCCGCCGGGAGGAGTAGGGGCCAGCAGCCTGATCCTGGGCGGACCACTGGACCAGATGCTGGCCGACGTGTGGACCAGTCGCTGTTTCGAGCGCGGCTCCAGCGGTTGGCTGGAGTGGTTGCGCTTCTGGCGACAGCGCGGCGAACTGCCGCCCCGTATCGACCTGCCGGCTCTCGCCGCACGGCACCAGTCGCAGCACGGACACGTGCACGTCGTGCTCGATGACGCGCGTCTGCCCGCACTCCTCGGCGTGCGGAGACTGCCACCTCCGGTGCGACCCGGCGCCGACTCTGCCGAGTTGGCTCGCCGCATCGCGACTGTCGTAGGTCTGCTCGTGCCGCCCGAGGAACGAGCAGCGCTGATGAGCCACACGGTGCGCCCTCGGATGCCGCTGACCGAGGTGCCAGCCGTCAGCGTTCCGGAGGTTCACCGCGACTGGGTCAGCTCGGCGGCGGAGCGCATGGCGCGCCAACTGAGTCGTGCTGGCTACCCTGTCGTCGGAGATCCGGATGCCGTGGTGCCGACCCAGTGGCTGCCCGCTGGGGCAACTCGCGGCCAGGGGGACGAATCGGTGCTGTCGCTGGCGGTACAGATGCTGGTGGACCACAACTGGAAGAAGGAGCCGAGGTGAGCAGGATGGCTGCCCCGGGCAAACGAGTGCTGCTCCACGTCGGCACCCCGAAGACGGGCACGTCCTATCTGCAGGACGTCCTCTTCCGCAACCGCGAACTGTTGCGCGAGCACGGCATCAACTACCCGGCCGATCGGTTTGATGCTCACTTCTTGGCCGCGCTTGATCTGATGCGCCTGACCTGGGGTGGCCTCGAGACGCAAGCCGTCGGGGCCTGGGACCGGCTCGCCGAGCAGGTCCGGGAGTGGCCGGGCACCTCGATCATCAGTCACGAGATCCTCTCGACCGCCTCCCCGACCCAGATCGAACGGGCGCTGACCTCCTTCGGCGAGGGGGTCGAGGTACACCTGATCGTCTCGGCACGCGACCTGGTGCGACAGGTGCCCGCCGAGTGGCAGGAGAACGTTAAGCACCGCAGCCTGGTCACCTATGAGCACTTCCTGGAGATCATCCGCGACCCGCAGCGTGACACCCGGATCGGCTCCTGGTTCTGGGGTGCCCAAGAACTTCCCGACATCCTCGACCGTTGGGGTGCGGGGCTACCGGCCGACCAGGTGCATGTCGTGACGGTGCCGCCGCCCGGCGCCCCGAAGGACGAGCTGTGGGGTCGGTTCTCGCGCACCTTCGGACTCGAAGGGCTCGACCTGGATCTCACCGCGGAGCGGGCCAACCCGTCGATGGGGGTGCCCGAGACCACGCTGCTGCGCCTGATCAACAAGCGCGTCACACCGGTCGTGGATCCGCCCGACTACCGTCCGCTGGTGCGCGAGCTGCTTGCCCACCAGACGCTGTCGCGGCGTACCAAGTCGGCGCGACTGGGACTGCCGCCGACGATGCACGAGTGGGTCCAGCAGCTCTCCGGCACCTGGGTGGCCGAGATCGAGCAGCGTGGCTACGACGTGGTGGGCGACCTCGCGGAGCTGATCGGCCTGTCCATGGGCACCTTCACCGACCCCGACCGGGCAGCCGCTGCCGACCTGCTTCCAGCATCGCTGGATGCGATCAAGGCGCTGCTCGTGGAGGCTTCCCGACTGCGCACCTCGGAGGCCGAGCTGGCCCGGGAAGTGGGCGAACTGCGCCACGACCTGGCCGTTGCGCAGCGCACCCCGGCCGAAAAGACCGTGCAGGCCCTCGAACGCAGAAGATGGGGTCGCGCAGCCCTGTGGCTCTACCGACGGGGCAAGATCTCGCGTTCGGCGTAGCGACCGATCTTCCAGGTAATGAAGCCATCGGCGCTCATTCCGACCAGGCCACCTACGACCGGCACCCGGCGACCCA
>JARICB010000042.1 GCA_029264225.1 Nocardioides sp.
GACGTCCTGGAATCGATCCGGGTCCTGGGTCGCGCCACCGGTCGGGAACTGCAGGCCGACAAGCTCGTCCAGACGATCCACGGTCGACTCACCGACGTCGTACGTCGCGTGGCGCGGCGGTCCCGGCCACGCGTCGTCCTCCTCGAATGGACCGACCCGCCGTTCGCTCCCGGCCACTGGATCCCGGAGATGATCGACCTCGCCGGCGGCGAACCGGTGCTCGGGCTGGCCGGCGAGAAGAGCGTGCGCACCACCTGGGAGGCGATCCACGAAGCGGAGCCGGACCTGATCGTCGTCGCTCCGTGCGGCTATGACCGGGCGGGTGCGCAGACGCTGGCCGACGACATCGCAGACGTACTCCCGAAGGGAGTGCCGGTGCATGCCGTTGACGCCAACGCCTCCTGGGCCCGGCCGGGCACCCGCCTTATCGACGGCATGGAGGAGCTGGCAGCACTCCTCAACACGATCAGCGGGTGACCTCGCCGACCTGGATGGAGTCGTAGCCCTGCGGCATGACTTGGCCGAGGCCTGGACATGACAACGGGCCCGACTCGTCGGTGTCGAGCTTCTCGGGACTCTCGGAGGTGCAGTGGATGGTTGCCTGCGCCTGCCCATCGGCGACGAAGACGAACTCGAAGACTGCGAACCGGGGTTCGGCGTCCTCGTTGGTCACCTCACCCGTGATGACGGGCTGGACCGCCTCCTCCATCGCGATCGTCGTCTTCTCACTGCCCAGCTTCCAGCCGTCAGCGACGGTGAAGCCGTTCCAGGTGAACTCCTGGCCCAGCTCGACCTTCTTCGCCGCCGCCGGATCCTGCGCGGTGTCCTCCCCTGCGCACGCCACGACGATCAGCATCAGTAGAGCGACCAGGACGCCGCGCACCCGCTTCACCCGCGGGCCAGGAACGCGAGCAGGTCGTGACGGGTCAGCACGCCGACCGGCTTTCCGTCCTCCTGGACCAGCACGGCGTCGGAGTCCTCCAACAGACCGACTGCCTCGGTGGCCGACGAGGTCGAACCGATGGTCGGCAACGGAGCCGACATGTGCTGCTCCACCGGGTCGGTGAGCTTGGCGTGGCCGGTGAACAGGGCGTCCAGCAGCGTGCGCTCGGAGACCGAGCCGGCCACCTCGGCCGCCACGATCGGCGGCTCCGCGCGGACCACGGGCATCTGCGAGACGCCGTACTCGGCGAAGATGTGCACCGCCTCGGCGACCGTTTCACTCGGGTGCGTGTGCACCAGGTCGGGCAACTGGCCCGACTTGCCACGCAGCACTTCACCGACCGTGCGGGTCTGCTCGTCGTGGCCGTCGGTGGCGAAGCCGTATTGGCCGAGCCACTCGTCGTTGAAGATCTTGGTCAGGTAGCCGCGGCCCGAGTCGGGCAACAGCACCACGATCACGGCGTTCTGGCCCTCGTCGGTGCCGGCCAGTTCGGCGGCCAACTGCTTGGCCGCAAACGCCGCCATGCCGGATGAACCGCCGACGAGCAGCGCCTCCTCACGGGCCAGGCGACGGGTGAAGGCGAACGAGTCAGCGTCGGAGACCTCGATGATCCGATCAGCGACGTTGCGGTCGTAGCAGTCGGGCCAGAAGTCCTCCCCCACGCCTTCGACGAGGTAGGGACGACCCGAACCGCCCGAGTAGACCGACCCCGCCGGGTCGGCGCCGATGACCTTGACGTCGGGGTTCTGCTCCTTGAGGTAGCGACCGATGCCACTGATCGTGCCGCCGGTGCCGACGCCGCACACGAAGTGAGTGATCTTGCCGTCGGTCTGCTCCCAGATCTCCGGCCCCGTGGTCTCGTAGTGCGAGCGTGGGTTGTTGGGGTTGGAGTACTGGTCGGGCTTCCACGCCCCGGGCTGCGACGAGAGCCGGTCGGAGACGTTGTAGTAGGAATCCGGGTGCTCGGGAGCCACTGCGGTAGGGCACACGACGACCTCCGCGCCGTAGGCCTTCAACACGTTGCGCTTGTCCTCGCTCACCTTGTCGGGGCACACGAAGATGCACTTGTAGCCCTTGGCCTGCGCGACCATCGCAAGGCCGACCCCGGTATTGCCCGACGTGGGCTCGATGATCGTGCCGCCGGGCCGTAGCGCGCCCGAGGCTTCCGCTGCCTCGATCATCCGGGTAGCGATCCGGTCCTTTACCGAGCCGCCGGGGTTGAGGTACTCCACCTTGGCGAGCACGAGCGGCCCGGTCTGGTTGGTCGAGTCGTCGGGTCCCCGGTCGAGCGAGGTCGAGAGCCTCAGCAGTGGGGTGTTGCCGATCAGGTCAAGGAGCGAGTTCACATACTTCACCACGTCAATGTAGCCATCTCCCGGCCCGTAGCATGAAGTGGTGGGAACAGCAGCCGCCGCACGCAAGCTCGCCTCCGCCGCCGCGTACGGCGGCGGTGGTCTTTCCGTGCTCGGTGCGGGGCTCTACGGCGTGCTGGTCGCGGAGGCAAAGTTCGCCCGCCGGACCATCGGAGTGCTCAGCGAAGCACCCCCTCCCGACTCGACCGGCTGGTATGGCCGAGGCCGCCCCGGTCCGGCCATCAAGATCGCGCTGCTCGGCGACTCGAGCGCCGCCGGCTACGGTGTCGAGCGGGTCGAGGACACTCCCGGCGCCCACCTCTGCAGCGGGCTGGCGGCACAGGCCGATCGACGCGTGCATCTGCGGGCCTTCGCCGTGGTCGGCGCGCAGTCGCGCGACCTGGGGAAACAGGTCGAGGCCGCGCTGGCTACTCATCCCGACGTGGCGGTGATCCTGATCGGCGCCAACGACGTGACCCACTCGGTCACCCCGTCACAGTCGGTGCGACACCTCTCCGAGGGCGTACGCCGCCTGCGCGAGGCGGGCGTGCAGGTCATCGTCGGCACCTGCCCCGATCTGGGCACCGTCAAGCCGATCCCGCCGCCACTCAAGCAGGTGGCCCGCTCCTGGTCGCGGCGACTGGCGGCCGCGCAGACCATTGCCGTGGTGGAGGCGGGCGGCCGCTCGGTCTCCCTCGGCTCGATCCTGGGCCCGGAGTTCGCTGCCGCGCCGGCCCTGTTCTTCGGGCCCGACCAGTTCCACCCGTCGGCCGACGGCTACCGCCAACTGGGCGCCGTACTCGTGCCGTCGACGCTGGCTGCCCTGGGACTCGGGCCAGATGACGAGGCCGCTCCCGCGCCGCTGCGCGGTGAGGGCGTCATGCCAGTGGCAGCGGCCGCTGCTCAGGCCGTCAACCATCCCGGAACCGAGCTCGGCGGCACCGAGGTGTTGGGTTCGCAGCGCGGGTTGCGGGGTCGCTGGGTGGAGTTGCGCCGCCGCCGACGTCCTCCCGGCGGACAGATCGAGTCACCGGAGGACACCGAGGAGTCCTGACCCCGCCCCAACTGCACAGCAAAGGCCCACCCGAGCGCATCGGGTGGGCCTTTGACGTGTGTACGACGATGTGTCAGTCGCTGCTGAAGATCGCCAGGATACGGAGCAGGTTGGTGTAGATCCAGACCAGGCTGACGGTCAGACCGAAGGCTGCGCGCCAGGACTCACTCTCCGGCAGACCTGCCTTGACCCCGTTCTCCACGAAGTCGAAGTCGAGGATCAGCATGAAGACACCCAGGACCAGGCCGCCGATCGCGAACAGCAGGCCCATCCCGCCGAAGCCGAAGAAGCCGATCTGGTTGCCGAACATGCCCAGCACCATTTCGAGCAGACCCAGCGCCACCATGCCGAACATGGCCGCGACCACGAAGGTGCGGAACCTGTTGCCGACCTGGATGTTGAAGAACTTGTAGGCAGCCAGCGTGCCCGCGAACGCGGCGAAGGTGCCGAGCACCGCCTGCAACACGATGCCGGTGTCGCCGACGTAGAGGCCGATGAACTTGCTGAAGGCGCCGAGCGCGACCCCCTCGAGCGCGGCGAAGGCGATCACCAGTGCGGGGCTGATGACCCGTTTGAACGAGTTGACCATCGAGAGCCCGAAGGCACCGAAGGAGCCGATCATCATCGCGAGGTAGAGCTTGCCGATCATGTCCTCGTTGACGGACTGCCCGCCGAAGGCATCCTCGGTGATGACGTCACCGGTGACGTACCAGGTGGCAGCGGCGAACGCGATGACGACCGCGAGGGTGATCGCGGTCTTCTGCACGACCGAGTCGATCGTCATCCGGGCTTCGCTGCGAACATCGCCAGGCGTGCCCGTGCCCCACTGGGACGGGTCGCCGTAGGCGGGGTCCGTAGTGGTCTGGCCGTAGCCGGGGTAGGGCTGCCCGCCACCGGCGTAGGTCTGGTTGCCGTGCGCGTTGGTGCTGCTCGTGCCGTTGAATGCCTCGGAACGAGCGAAAATCGGGTTGTTGCTCTTCATGGTCTCTCCTTGGAGGCCGCCGTTGCCGTCGCTATGACGGGCACTTGGTGCCCACCATCGTATCTGTGGGTCCATACTCCTCAACGCGCCATGCGCACCCTGTGTTCCCGTTTTGTGCCCCGGCTGGGACTCGAACCCAGACTGAGTCGCTTTTAAGGCGATTTCCTCTGCCGATTGGGATACCGGGGCTTACAGGTAGGTCTTGCGAGCGTAGATCGCGTGCGCTCCCGCCGCTCGGTCGAGGAAGAGCAGGCCCTCACAGTGGTCGATCTCGTGCTGGAGCGCCCGCGCCTCGAAGGCGTTCGCCTCGAACGTGACCTGCTCGCCGGTGCCGGGGATCTCGCCTCGTACGACGACTCGGGTCGCCCGCTTCACGTCGCCGGTGAAGTCGGGCACGCTCATGCAGCCCTCACGTGCCTTCTCGTTGCGGCTCGACTCGATCACCTCTGCGTTGCAGAGCACAAACGTGCCGTGGTGGCCACGCGCCTTCGGGTGTTGCGAGACGTCGACGCAGAAGACCTTGACGCCGACCCCGACCTGGGGTGCAGCCAAACCCACGCACCCGGGCGAGACCCGCATCGTGGCCACCAGGTCGGCAGCCAGCTGGATGATCTCCGGGGCGGTCGGGTCGACCCGGTCGCCGTTGCTCGACAACACCTGATCCGGGGCCCGGACGACGGCGCGCAGCTGGCCCGCCACTCCCAGGTCCGCCTCGGTCCAGGTGAGCAGTCGCTCATCGATCACAGGTCGTCGGCCTCCGCAGCGCGCAGCGAGAAGCCGACGCCGAGCCGGCCGGTGACGGTGCTGAGTGCCTTCTCTAGCTCCGGGACGTCCACGCCGGCGGGCAGGTCCACCTCGGCGATCAGCAGGTAGAGGTCGCCGGCAAGCCGGGTCGTGAGGTCGGTGATGTTGCCGTGGACGCCGGAGACCTCACCAAGGATGGCCGAAACGATGCCGGGCCGGTCAGCACCGTGGACGGTCAGCACCCACGACGTGTCGGCCGCGGCTGCGGCGTCCTCGGTCGGCACCTCGCGCACGGTCACCGTCAGTTCGTCACCACTGGTCAGCGGGGCGAGGGCCCGACGGATGTCGGCGTCGGAGGCATCCCCGGCGCAGACCAGCGTCATCGCGAAGTGGCCGCGCAGCAGGGTCATCGTTGAGTCCTCGAGGTTCAGTCCGAGATCTGCCAACTGGTGGGTCGTCTCGGCGATGATGCCGGGACGGTCATGGCCCAGGACGGTAATA
>JARICB010000053.1 GCA_029264225.1 Nocardioides sp.
GCACCGCTGCCCCCTCACGGCTCATCACATTGCCCACCAGCCGGGGGCCGCCTCGACGCAGTGCCACCGCAACGACGTCGGCCACCGCACCGTACGTCGTCACTTTGCCGCGCGGCACCTGTTCGACGACACGGAGCACCGCTTCGGCGTACTCATCGGCAGGGGTGTGCGTCGACATGGGCACAGGGTAGTCAGCAGCGGGCGGTGACCGGGAGCAGACGGACCCCGAAATGCCGCGGAGCCCGAGAGCAGCCGGTCACAGCGGCGCTCCCGGGATCCGGGGTCGTGCCTGCGTGGCGCTCAGTAGGACGGCTGGCTCGGGTCGATCTGGTTGACCCAGGCCACCACGCCACCGCCGACGTGGACGGCGTCTCCGTAGCCGGCTCCCTTCACGATCGCCAGGCACTCGGCCGAGCGCACGCCGGACTTGCAGTGCAGGACGACCTTCTTGTCGTCGGGCAACTGCTCCAGCGCGTTGCCGTTGAGGAACTCGCCCTTGGGGATCAGCACCGAGCCGGGGATCTTGTTGATCTCGTATTCATTCGGCTCGCGCACGTCGACAAGCACGAAGTCGCGTTCACCGTTGTCGCGCTCCTTGAGCATCTGTTCGAGCTGGACCACCGAGATGGTCGAGCCGACAGCGGCCTCCGTCGCCTCTTCCGACACCGCGCCACAGAAGGCGTCGTAGTCGATCAGCTCGGTCACGGTCGCGTGTTCACCGCACAGCGCACAGTTCGGGTCCTTGCGCACCCGGAGCTTGCGGTACTCCATCTCCAGCGCGTCGTAGATCATCAACTTGCCGACCAACGGGTCGCCGATGCCCGTCAGCAGCTTGATGCCCTCGTTGACCTGGATCGAACCGATGGCGGCGCACAGCACCCCCAGCACGCCACCCTCAGCGCAGGAGGGGACCATGCCCGGCGGCGGCGGCTCGGGGTAGAGGCAGCGGTAGCACGGGGCGTCCGCGCTGGTGCCGTCCTCCTTGGTGGCGTGCGTCCAGAAGACCGACGCCTGCCCGTCGAAGCGGTAGATCGAGCCCCACACGTAGGGGATCTTCAAGAAGTAGGCCGCGTCGTTGACCATGTAGCGGGTCGCGAAGTTGTCGGTGCCGTCGAGAATCAGGTCATAGCCCTCGAAGACGCCCAGCACGGTGTCGTTGTCGAGGCGGCCCTCGTGGATGACCACCTTGACGAGCGGATTGATCTCCTGGATCGAGTCGCGAGCCGACTCCGACTTACGGCGGCCGATGTCGGACTGGCCATGGATGACCTGACGCTGCAGGTTGGACTCGTCGACCTCGTCGAACTCGGCAATGCCGATGGTGCCGACACCGGCCGCGGCGAGGTAGAGCATCGCCGGGGACCCGAGACCACCGGCGCCGATGACGAGCACCTTGGAGTTCTTGAGCCGCTTCTGCCCGGCCATCCCGACATCGGGGATGATCAGGTGCCGGCTGTAGCGGCGGACCTCATCGACGGTGAGCTCGGCGGCTGGTTCGACGAGCGGTGCGTACGACACGACGTACTCCTCAGACTGGATCACGATGGGTGGCCTTCGGCGCAACGCCAGCGACCACCCACATGTTCCCCGCGGAGGTTGACCGGACGGCGCACATCCCGGCATCCGGACGTTCGCCGAGGTTGCTAGCAGCGACCTCCGGAAGGTGTACGGCGCTCCGCACGGTTCCCCTCAGTGGGCGGCGGATAGGCTCGGGTCCAACCCGTACCAACCCGTAACAACGAGGAGCACGACGTTGAGCACTGAGCACTCTGTCTCAGCCGAACCCCGCCCCCGCGGCGGGCGGATGCCACGTCGCGAACGTCGGGCGCAACTGATGGAGTCGGCGCTCGAGGTTTTCGTCGCCCACGGGTATCACGCTGCCGCGATGGACGACATCGCCGAACGTGCCGGGGTCTCCAAGCCGGTGCTCTACCAGCACTTTCCCGGCAAGCTCGACCTCTACCTCGCGCTGCTCGACACCTCGTGCGACACCATCATCGAGAACTGCCGCCTGGCGCTGGCCTCGACGAACGACAACAAGCTGCGAGTCCAGGCCGCGATGATGGCCTTCTTCGACTACGTCGCCGACACCGGCGCCTTCCGCCTGGTCTTCGAGTCCGACCTGACCAGCGAACCTGCCGTGCGTGAGCACGTTGACCGGGTGACGACCGAGTGCGCCACCATGATCGCCGAGGTCATCCACGACGACACCGGCCTGCCGGACGAGGCCTGTCGGCTGCTGGCGGTGTCGCTGGTGGGAATGGCACAGGTGAGCGCGCGGTTCTGGCTCGGGGAGAACGGCGTCAGCAGCGGCGCCATCCCCCTCAAGGACGCGGCCGCCCTCGTCTCCGGCCTCGCCTGGCGCGGTATCCGCGGCTACCCGCTGACCGATTAGTAATGCATCCGGTGCCGCGACCAATCGGTCGGGCACGCATCGACGTACCCAGAAGGAGTTCCCCATGGAGGTAAAGATCGGCGTGCAGCACGCCCCTCGCGAATTGGTGGTCGAGACCGACACCACCGCCGACGAGGTCGAGGCACGCCTCAACGAAGCCTTGGCGGGCGACACGGCATTCCGCTTGACCGACGTCAAGGGACGCACCGTCGTCGTACCGGCCACGAAGATCGCCTACCTCGAATTGGGCGTCGGCTCCAGCGGCACCGTCGGTTTTCGCTGATCCTCGCGACACACCCTTAAAGCGGTCGGTCGTTGCTCTGGACTAGACAGCAAGCCATGATGGTGTTGTCGACTTGTTCGACATGATCGCGCCAACGGGGCGCGACACCTGAAAGGGCGGATTCAAATGATTTGGGACCTGATTGTTCTCATCGTCGTCGGTGCCATCA